>JAMBLH010000151.1 GCA_023336875.1 Actinomycetes bacterium | reverse complement strand
GGCGGAGCGTCTCCCTCGCGACGATCGCATTGTCCACGCTACATCAGGAGGGCCAACACCAGATCATGGCGAACGCCTCCTACGTGTCGCCTGAATCCCCTCCTCCTTATGCAGGACAGTTCGCTGAGATCGAAATCGACATCGAAACTGGCCAGGTGACCGTGATCAGGCTTGTGATGGCGGTGGACTGCGGTGTTCCGATCAATCCTGTCACCGCGTCGGGACAGGTCGAGGGAGGCATGGTCCAGGCACTGGGGTACGGGCACTGCGAGGAGATGGTGTATGACGAGGACGGGCGGATGGTGAATCCCTCGTTCGGGCCCTACAAGATCTACAGGGCCGATGAGATGCCAGAACTCGAGGCAATACTCGTCCAGACAATGGAGGAGAGCGGTCCCTTTGGTGCAAAAGCTATTGCAGAGATACCGAAGGACGGAGTGGCTCCTGCACTTCGCAACGCAATAGTGGACGCGACCGGTGTCCGGATCAACAGCATCCCGTTCACGCCTGAGCGCGTGTGGCAAGCCTTGCAGGACGCGTGAGCGCTGTCGGTCCAGATCGGATCCTCTCCGCTCTCAATGAGGCGGTGAATGGCGGGGCACCTGTTGTCCTTGCGACGATCGTCGAGACGGATGGGTCCGTCCCCAGACACGAGGGTACGAAGATGGTTGTGAACGCCGATGGATCGTCGGTTGGGACGGTCGGTGGCGGCAAGGTGGAAGTCGAGATCCGGAAAGATGCACTCAGAGCACTCGAACAGAACAGCCCAGAACTCCGTCACTACACCCTTCAGGATCCCCAACGGGGTGACCCGGGTGTGTGCGGAGGCACGATGTCCGTCTACCTGGAGCCCTACATGACCACCCACACGATCTATGTCATTGGCTGTGGTCATGTCGGGAAGGCAGTTGTCGACCTTGCCCACTGGCTCGGATATCGAACCATTGCCGTCGACGACCGTGAAGAACTGATGACAACCGAAGCGATCCCCCACGCCGATGTCCGGTTCGAGGGCTCTGTTGCAGATGCCGTTGCGACACATCCGATCACGGAGAGGACCTCCGTCGTTGTCGTCACGAGGAGTCATGATCTCGATGTCGAGATTCTGCCTGTTGTTCTCGACACGCCCGCCCGCTACATAGGAGTGATGGGGAGCAGACGCCGTTGGGAGAGTACGAGTGCGCGCCTCATTGAGACAGGTACGTCCGAGAGCTCGCTCACACGGGTGCACAATCCGATTGGTGTCGAGATAGGCGCAGAGACCGTCGAGGAGATCGCAGTGTCGATCCTGTCCGAGATCATCAACTCAGCAGCGGAGGAGTGACATGATCGACTTCTCCGACCACACAGTTGTTGTGCGAGGTGGGGGCGATATCGGTTCGGGCATCATCTGGAGGTTGCGCCGCGTGGGCTTCCCCGTCGTTGTGCTCGAACTTGAGCGACCGCTGACCATCCGTCGCACAGTCGCGTACTCAACTGCGGTGACCGCAGGCAGCATCGTGATTGATGGGATCGAGGGCAGGCGCGTCGACTCTGCGAACGCGGCGATGGCCGCTGCATCACACCGCGTCGTACCGGTACTCGTGTCTCCGGGGATTCCTGACATGCCTATATCTGTGGTTATCGATGCTCGGCTCGCAAAACGCAACCTAGGAACCGCCATCGACCACGCATCGCTGGTTGTCGCTCTTGGACCCGGGTTCATGGCCGGAGAGGATTGCCATGCAGTCGTCGAGACGATGCGTGGCCACGATCTCGGTCGTGTGATCTGGAGTGGATCCGCTGCTGCGAACACCGGCGTACCAGGGTTGATCGGCGGAGCGTCGGGGGATCGCGTGCTACACGCCGGACAGGATGGTGCTCTCAGCTGGGACGTCACCTATGGCGATGTTGTCGAGCGCGGCCAGATACTCGGACATGTCGGTGGCTCGGCAATACGGTCGAGGATCGATGGGATGGTACGAGGACTCCTCCTTCCCGGCTCTGTCGTCAAAGGCCTCAAGATCGCTGACATCGATCCACGAGTTGACCCGGCCGCGATCCACCATATCTCTGACAAGGCCCTGTCCGTCGGTGGTGGTGTCCTCGAAGCGATCCTTGTCTGGCTCAACGACGCCGCGCGATGACGACACCTCTGTCAGAGCGCCTCGGTCTTCAACCCAGAGAACTCGTCGCCATCGTTGGCGCCGGAGGGAAGACGACGATCATGGGGATACTCGCCGAGGAGCTCAGCTCGGTTGGAGCGAGCGTCATTCTGACGACGACAACGAAGATGGGGGCAGACCAGGTCACCGAACCCGTGTGCTGGTCGAGCGATCCGCACGCTGTCGAGGAGATGCTTGTGCGAGGCGTACCGCTCTCTGTGCTTAGCGGAGAAGCGGGTGGCAAGGTCACAGGGCTTCAGCCCGATGCTGTCGACAGGCTGTTCGATGCAACAGCAGCCGACTACGTCATTGTTGAGGCCGACGGGGCGAGATCCATGTCGATCAAGGCTCCGGCGGCACACGAACCCGTCATCCCCCGCCTGTCGACGACTGTCATCGTGGTGATGGGTGCCGACGCGCTCGTATGTCCATTGGGTACGGTCGCTCACCGAGTCGACCGAATCTCTGCTCTTACTGGTCTCAGCGGCGAAGATGTTCCTACGCCCGACGCTGCCGCCCAGATCCTCTTGCATCCCAATGGAGGTCTGAAGGACATCCCCGAGGGGGCCCGAGTCGAAATGGCGATATCGAAGGTGACATCTGAGAACGAGACCTCAGCGAGAGCGCTCGCTTCGATCCTGGGAAAGAGCCCTAGAGTCGACCGCAGCGTCCTTGTGTGGTCGTTCTCGGTGACTCGCTAACCGGGATTGGGCGCACTCTCCGTTGATGAAGCGCTGCCGGTGACCCGCTTGCCGAGTTCTCCGGCGATAGGCAGCAGGATGATGAGCCCAACCAGCGCTCCCACAATGATCGTGCTTATTACATCTGGTGAGTCCGTGAAGTTCTGGGCGCCGACAACCATGGCAGCCGAGACGTTCCTCTGAGCAGTACCGAGACCCATCACCGAACGCATCTTCGGGTCCGAGCCTCCCGCGAAATACCCGATTACCAGAGAGATGAGGAAGAACAGTGCGAGGGCGATGAATCCGCCGGTCCCGATCAACCCGACGATGTCACTCCACTGGAGGATGATTCCGCCCACAAGTAGGAAGATAAGGGCAACCGATGACGCCTGGGCCATGTGCGGTTGTAGACCATCAGCGACCGACGACCATCGTCCCTTCATGAAGAGCCCAATGGCCAAAGGAAGCAGCATGAGAACGATCAACGATTTTGCGATGTCCCACGGATTGATCGTCACGCCACTGAGCAACAGTGGTAACACGATCGGCATATAGATGATTGTCGTCACCATCAACATGACCATCAGTCCCACGGAGAATGCAGTGTCTCCTTTGGCGGCTCCCGCAAGCTTCGGAAGGAATGGAGCGCCGGCGGCCGTCGCCAGAATGATTAGTCCAGTGAATATGTCCTGATCGAGGCCTATCAGCTCCCCAACACCCCAGGCAACGATTGGGACAGCAACGAAGTTCACGGCCAAAGCAAACAAGACCAATTTGACGTTCTTGAGCGGAGTGATGATTGCTTCAACCGTCAAGCTGAATCCCATTGCCAGCATCGACGAAATCACGAATACCAGCAATGAGACCTGCACGATTACCGCTAATGCGTCCATTCTTCTGACTCCTCGTGTTGATTCCGTCCGATTCCCGACTGTGCGTCTGAATCAGCTCGGCGCGACAGCTAACTTTCCGAATCTACCGCTCACCACCGAGCTACGAAAGCCGTTTTCGGCGCACTTCACCCTCCCCTGGCTCTTCTGGCGTCCGTTCAGAAGAGCTAGGCCTTGCCGGAATTGGCCCAGCGGCTTCGTCGGTTCCACGTTGGAAGCGCTTTGGCGAGTTTCGGCATGCCGCTGATGGTCACGCGACCGTCCGCGACCACGCGAGCCCATTCAACTCGGCCCAGGTGCCATTCTGCGAGTGCGACCGATTCGGCCTTGACGATGAGATCCTCTTCGTAGCCGGGATGGTGTCTGCAGACTTCCGGGTGATGTCTATCGAAGATGACCCACATGGGGCTGGTCCTGGGTGGCTGATCCGTGAAGTCGAATCGCACAACTACGTGTCGCTCCGGGAGAGCGTCACGGTTGAGGTATGTGCTGATCCATGAGTTCAAGAAGTAGAGCGGGTCGGCGTGTTGTGGGGTCAGTTCAAGCCAGCGCTCTCCCCAAACGCCCATCGCGTTGATGACCATGGCGAGGTCTTCGCCCGGTTCGGTAAGCGCGTAGGCGGTTCC
>JAMBLH010000150.1 GCA_023336875.1 Actinomycetes bacterium | reverse complement strand
CACCAACTCTACCCAGTCTGTCTCAGTCGTGTTGCGCGAGCCTGGTACAGAATGCTCTGGGCACCAGCGAGACAACCATCGTCCACACCCCGCACCGACATGAAAGATCGCGTGCAACCGGCCAGACGTAGAATCAACAAGTGAACCACCGCAACCGATTGTTCTTCGTCCTCGCCTCCGGATTCATTCTTCTTGGCATGGCTGTAACGGTCCCAGGCGTAACTTGGCCATCGGTCGCAGAATCGTTTGATCGTTCCCTTGCGGAACTTGGGTACGTAACTCTGCTGTTCGGTGGGGGATACACCGCGTCGTCTCTCCTCAGCGGTCGGCTCTCAGCGAGACGGGGAGTCGGCCCGCTCCTCATTGCAGCTGCCATCACCGCAATGGTTGCCCTTGGTGCCCTTGCGTTGTCAGCAACCTGGTTGATGTTCCTCGTCGCCACGTGCCTGATGGGAGTGGGTGGTGGGTTGACCGATGCGGCGACCAACACCTACGTTGCTATCCGGCGCGGAGCGCGGGCAATGGGTCTGATCCACGGAGTCTTCGGGATCGGCGCGATCGCTGGACCCTTGCTCGTGACAGTGTTGCTACAAATGGGGATCTCGTGGCGCTTCGCTTTCGCACTGCTCGCGATAGGTCAAGGGCTCTACGTGGCCGGACTATGGCACTTCGCTCGCAGTCTGGATATTCACTCAGAGACAGGGCGAGGCAACGGCCGGGCCGGCCTCTTGCGATCGCCGATCCTCACATGGTCGCTCGTTGTGTTCTTCGTCTACGCAGGAATTGGCGCCGGCGCAGGAGTTTGGGCATTCACCTATCTCACAGAGGAACGCGGACTATCAGACGGGATCGGCGGTCTGGTCGTTGCCGGCTACTGGGGTGGGTTCACCGCATCTCGCCTACTCCTTGGTGCGCTGGGCGATCGTTTCCAACCCAACACTGTGCTGCGGTGGTCGGTGGTCTCTGCAACGGTCGCGTTCACAGTGTTGTGGTGGAGTCAGGCAGACTGGCTCGGAGCAGCGGCGCTGATATTTGCAGGGTTCGCCCACGGACCAGTATTCCCCCTCGAGATCCTTCTGACACCGCGCCGCTTCGGGGCGGCTCTCACCGCGACAGTGGTCGGATTCGAAATCGCTGCCGCAAACGTCGGCGGCGCCCTTATCCCTGGTCTCATGGGCGTAGCAGTGGGCCTCACGAATTTGACCGTGCTACCACCGATCCTGGTCGCTAACTCCCTCGTCCTGTTGGCAGCGATCGAGATGCTGCGAAGAGAGACAGGCAAACGGAGCGGCTCGGACACCGCACAGCCGGATCAGCTCCGCGATGGGATCGGCCCATAGCGCAAAACAGCTTCAGGAACGTCGATGTCAGCCCTTCGGGCCCGAGTCGATTACTACCTGATCGACGCCAGCTGGGTACTGCTTGAAGTTCTCCTCGAACATGCCAGCCACATCGATTGACGCGGACCTGGACACCTAAGATGCGCCGATCTTACCCCTATACGACTTCAGGACTGGGGCGTAGTCTGGGGTTGGGAAGCAACCAGCTTCCGGTCGGTTGGGGCGGGACATCAGAGGGTTAACTGATGTATTGCCGACCAATCTTTCACATCTTTGGAATCCGAGGAGTGAGTTCGGAACAGGGAAGCGCTCGAAGAGGGGGGAGCCTTCATGGCGTTTGAAACTATTCCGCAGATGATTCTTCGCGTGGGTCCGGAACGAGGATCGGCTGACGCGTACGCTGTTCGCACCGAGGACAGCTGGGTGACCACGAGCTGGCAAGCGTATGCCGAGGAGATTGAGGCCGCCGCACGGGGGCTCATCGCACTGGGGGTCGAACCGGGAACCCCGGTCGCGATCCTCGGAACCAATACGCCGGACTGGGTCATCTTCGATGTGGCTGTGATGGCCGTCGGGGCGATGCCTGCCGGAATCTACGCAACAAGTACGCCGGACGAATGCGCGTACGTGATCAAGCACTCGCGGTCACCCGTCGTGCTCGTCCAGAACGAGCAGCAACTCGCCAAGATCCTCGAGAGACGAGAGGATCTGCCGAATCTCCGCCACATCGTTCTTATGAGGGGCGAGAAGTCGGATGCAGATGGGGTTCTGACGTGGGAGCAGTTCGTTGCCCGAGGGGACGCGATTCCCCAATCTGAGGTTGAGGCACGGATGGCGGCGCTTGGTCCTCTCGACAGCGCTGTGCTCATCTACACCTCGGGAACGACCGGGCCCCCAAAGGCAGTAGTTCTTCCGCATGAGGCGCTGGTGTCCTCAGCCGACTCGCTCCACAATATGCTCGATGTCGGCATGTCGGACACGGGAATCTCGTACCTACCCTTGTCCCACATTGCAGAGCAGATGCTCTCGATCATCACACCAGCGACCATGGGCCACACGGTCTACTACGAGCCGGATATCTATCGCTTGGCAGAGACGATGCAGGAGGTGCGGCCAACGGTGTTCTTCGCCGTTCCGAGAGTCTGGGAGAAGCTCTACGCGGGTGTGTCTGAGAAGCTCGGTGAGTCGAGCGGAGCGAAGGAAGCCATCGTCAACAGGGCGATGGTGGTTGGGCGCGAGCGCACGAGGTCCCTGGATGCCGGGCTGGAATCCAGTCGATACTTGGAGCTCCAGTACAGCCTGTTCGACCGCCTCATCTACTCCAAGGTCAGGGAGGCGATCGGTTTGGGTCGATGCCGGCTCATGTTCTCCGCTGCTGCGCCCTTATCCCCGTCGATTGCCGAGTTCTTCTCAGGTCTTGGCATCCGGATCCTCCAGCTGTACGGCCTATCTGAGTGCGCCGGAGTCTGCGCATTCAACGAGACGGACGGGAACCGTATCGGGTCAGTGGGTCCAGCTCTTCCCGGAACTGAACTTGCTATAGCCGAGGACGGCGAGATACTCACACGGGGTCCCCATGTGTTCGTTGGGTACCTCCACAACGACGAAGCAACAGCTGAGGCGATCGACGCGGACGGGTGGCTGCATACTGGCGATATCGGGTACATCGATGACGACGGATTCTTGTTCATAACCGACAGGAAGAAGGACATCCTCATCACCGCAGGTGGAGAGAACGTCACTCCGTCACTCTATGAGATCGAGCTACAGACCAATCCGCTCATCGCGAACGCGATCATCATTGGCGACAGACGCCCGTATCTGACGGCCCTGATCTCTGTGGATGCGGAGGCAGCAGACGGATTGCATGATGCCGAGATCCATTCTCGCATCCAGGCCTCGATCGATGCCATCAACTCGCAAACAGCCAGGGTACGCCAGCTGAAGACGTTCGCTGTTCTCGACGAGCCGCTGTCGATTGCAGGCGGCGAACTGACGCCGACGCTCAAGGTGAAACGGAACATCGTGAGGGAGCACTACGCCGACGAAATCGAGAAGATGTATGCGTAGTGCCCTCACGGGTTGGCGCCAGCGTATCGGCTGATGCATCTGGTCGCGGTCGAGAAGGAGAGACGCTCTTGGAACCTGAGACAGCGACCCTGGTCGGTGGGAATTCACTCACGCTGGTGTACCAGCGCTGGCTACCTGACGAACCAGCCGACGCTGTGGTCGCCTATATCCCCGGTGTTGGTGGTCACTCAGGTCAGCCGACATACCGCTACTTGATCGACTATCTCCTCGGGACGGGTCGAGCCGTCTACGGACTTGATCTGCAGGGCTTCGGCCGATCTGAGGGCCGTCGAGGCCATGTCGAGGACTGGCATAACTACATCGACGATGTAGCCGCGTTCGTTGCAGTAGTCCGTCAGGCGCACCCCGAGTTGCCACTCTTCTTGTTTGGTCAGAGCCTTGGAGGGCTGATCGCACTCGAATACGCCATGGCTGATCCGCTTCTTGCCGGTGTGGTAGCGAGTGCGCCCTCACTGGCTCAGCCCAACGTTCCTGCCTGGATGCCTCCCATGGTGCGGGCACTTGCGAAGGTCAAGCCCACCCTGTCAGTGAACCCCGGGCTGGACCTCGCCGCGTTCACGAGAGACCCGTTCGAGGTGGAGAAGCTCAAAGCCGATCCTCTTCGCCATCCGAAAGTGACGGTCCGGTTCGCCGTCGAGTTCGAAGCGGCTGTTGAGCGGGTCCAGACCAACGCTGACCGTCTATTGGTGCCCCTTCTGATCATCGTCGGGTCTGATGATGTGATCACTCCTCCAGGCGGATCACAAGAGTTCTATGACCGCGTGGCGGCCGAGGACAAGACCCTCACAATCTACGATGGTGGCTACCACCAGCCGATCTTGGACACCAACCGCGACGCGGTACTCAGCGACATCAGTGACTGGATCACCGACCGCCAACGACGAGAGTGAACTCGCCCCCGCAATCTGCCTGCTATCAGCCCTTAGGGCCCGAGTCGATTACTGCCTGATCGACACCAGCTGAGTACTGCCTGAAGTTCGCCTTGAACATGCCAGCCAGCTTCTTCGCTTGGGTGTCGTATGCGGCCGCGTCGTCCCAGGTGCCCCGTGGGAGGAGCAACTCTGTCGGCACGCCTTCGATCTCGACTGGCACCGAGAGCCCGAAAATCGGGTCTTCGATGAACTCAACCTCATCAAGATCGCCCGCGAGCGCGGCGTTGAGCATTGCTCTTGTGTGAGGGATCCTTATGCGATAGCCAACGCCATGGGGACCACTTGTCCAGCCCGTATTGATCATCCAGAGCCCGGGGTTGTACTCGTCGATCTTCTCGGCGAGCACATCTGCGTAGTACGAGGGGGGCAGCGGCAGGAAGGGAGCGCCGAAGCATGGCGAGAACGTTGCCACCGGCTCATTTATCCCGCGCTCGGTACCGGCAAGTTTCGCCGTATACCCGCTCATGAAGTAGTACATCGCCTGCTCCTTCGTCAGCCTCGATATGGGGGGCAGCACCCCAAAGGCGTCGGCGGAGAGAAACACGATGTTTTTCGGGTGGTCGGCCATACCGCTCATCACCACATTGGGGAGATGCGGGAGGGGATAAGAGCAACGCGTGTTCTCGGTGTTGGAACCGTCGTCCCATTCCACCATGCGGCTGTCAGGATTGAGCACGACGTTCTCGAGCAGTGTCTCGAACTGATTCGCAGCCTCGTAGATCAGCGGCTCATCCTCTATGCTCAGACTGATGGTCTTTGCATATGAGCCACCCTCGATGTTGAAGATCCCATCGTCGCCCCAACCGATCTCGTCGTCGCCGATCATGTGGCGCGAAGGGTCGGTCGCCAATGTTGTCTTACCCGTACCCGACAATCCAAAGATGACTGCGGAGTCTCCCGCCTCGCCGACGTTCGCAGAAGCGTGCATCGAGAGTGCTCCCGATTTTGGGAGCAGGTAGTTCATCACGGAGAAGACCGACTTCTTCATCTCTCCCATGTAGCTGGTACCACCGATGAGTAGGACCTTGTCGACAAAGCTGATCATGATAAAGACCTCGCTTCGCGTCCCGTCGCGTTCGGGAATCGCCTTGAAGTACGGGGCATGGACGATCGTGAAGTCGGGCATGAACGGCTCGATCGTGTCGTCATGTTCGAATGTTCGGGGTAGGCGAAACATGTTCCGCACGAAGTGGGCATGCCATGGACTCGTGGTTATCGCTCGCACTGCGAGTTGATGCTCAGGGTCGGCAGCCGCGTACACATCCTGGATGTAGAGGTCGTGCTGACTGAGGTACTCCGTCACCCTGTCATAGAGAGCGTTGTAGACCTCCGGCTCAACGGGGTGGTTGATGTCGCCCCACCAGATCTCGTCCTCAGTGGTCTCTTCACGGACGATGAACTTGTCCTTTGGGCTCCGTCCGGTGTAGGGGACGGTGTCAACGACCAGCGGGCCCTTGTGCGCAAGGACGCCCTCTCCGCGACGAAGCGTGTGTTCTACGAGTACAGGAGTAGCGAGATCCCAATAGACCTCGGCTTCAGGACTTATGCCGTGCATGGATAGATCGCGCATGGTTCCTCTCTTGAATGCTCCCCATGAGGATACGACGTCGGAGGACCCTCACGACAAACGGACGGTTTGTTGCACCGGTACTCTTGCCGCCAATGCCCAAGGAATTCCGAATGCCCGATATCGGTGAGGGCCTCACCGAAGCCGAGATCCTAAAATGGTTCGTCGACGTCGGCGCAGCTGTCGAAGTCGACCAGATCCTCGTCGAGGTCGAGACAGCAAAGACAGTCGTCGAGATCCCATCACCATTCTCTGGCACGATCACCTCCATCCACGCCCATGCGGGCGAAACCGTCGAGGTGGGAGAGATCCTGTTCATCGTCGACGGCGACGCAACGGATACGATCGCAGATCCCATCGACGACCAGCCAGCGGAGGCCAAGCCGGCCAAGACAATCGTGCCCTCACCAGAGCCGATACAAGTTCAGGGCCGTCCGCGGATGATGCCGATCGTCCGCAGGCTTGCAAACGAAAAGGGGATCGACATCTCGACGATCGTCGGTTCCGGTGCGGGTGGGGCCATCACGCGAGCCGACGTTGAGTCGGCGCCAATCGAGTCGGCGTCGCAACAGGACGTAGAGCCACTCAGCAGGACACGCCAGACCATTGCTGACCACATGGCGAAGTCCTGGCGCACGATTCCACATGTCACGATCCAAGCAGAGATGCGGGCCGAGGAGATGATGAGCAGGCGCGCCTCGGAAGCGGAGAAGCCGCTACCCCTCGAGGCTCTTGTCGCCGAGGCCACAATTCCGCTGCTTCAGACGTACCCAGAATTCAACTCGGCGTTCGTCGATGGTGGGATGGCAGTGAGGCGACACATCGACCTTGGATTCGCTGTCGACACCGAGGCCGGACTGATCGTTGTCGTCGTGAAGAAAGCCGATGAGCTCTCAACGCTCGATCTGGCTGCAGAGTTCGAGCGGCTCGCCCGGTCTGCGCAGGAACGCACGATCACTCTGGCCGAGATCACAGACCAGTCGTTCACCATCTCGAACATCGGCGCCCTCGGGGGCGGGCATGGAACACCGATCATCCCGTTCGGCACCAGTTCGATCGTGTCCATCGGGAGGGCGAAGAAGCAGGCTGTAGTCGAGAACGGAGAACTTGCGATCGGACTCGTAGCCCCAATTGACCTCTCCTATGACCACCGGCTGATCGATGGCGCCCTTGGACAGCGGTTCCTCTCCGAATTGACGACACAACTCGAAACGATGGGTTAGTCCGTGCCAGCAGTCACCTACCTCATCCTTGCGATTCCCATGTTCATACTGTTCGCATGGGTAGCGAGGCGGCTCCTCGGAGTCACAAAACTCTCTATGACCAAGACTGTTGTCGCCGCCTTTGGTGGCCTCCTCGTCGGCGATGTTCTGGCGCGCATCCTTCTCTCCAGGGACATGTCACAGGATCAGGCGATTCTCATCGGGATGGTCATCGGTCTGATAGCGACGATGGTCATCATCATCACGTTCGAGGCGTTTGCCAATCCCGCGCGTAGCCCTGTTCGATCCGAAGTCTCAAATCCTGTGGTCTTCATTCAGCAGAAGGTGAGTGGGGTCCGTCGCTCGACCGAGATCGCCAGGATCGCGAACCGTCACGGACTGGCGTCGGGTTTCGGGCTCGCCATGGGTCAGGAGATATCCCCTGAGGACGCCACCGAGTACGGGATTCGTCTTCGAGAAGCGCTACAGGACGCTGGCGGCATTTTCGTCAAACTCGGCCAACTGCTCGCAACTCGGCCCGACGTCATCCCCCCGCAGACAGCTGACGAGCTCGGCCTCCTCAATCAGGACGTCGAGCCGGCGCCCCGCTCAGAGGTGGAACCTGAGCTCTCCGCGGCCTTCGGTGAGACTGTGGACCAGGTCTTCGCCGAGTTCGATTGGTCACCGATCGGTGCCGGTTCTCTGGGTCAGGTGTACAAGGCGACGCTCGCGAGCGGCGAGAAAGTGGTCGTCAAGGTACGGCGGCCGAACATTGAGGACGCTGTCAACCGTGATTTGCGGATCGCCGTTGACCTTGCGTCGTTCGCAGAACAGCAGAGCAGCGAGGCCGCGCAGCTCGGGGTGATGGGACTCGCTGAGCAGTTCTCACGGCAGCTCCGAGAAGAGATGGACTACCGCATCGAGGCTCGCAACACGATTGAATGCGGGGTCTCCCTCGCGCGTCAGGGCCACATCGCAACACCGACAGTGTTCGAGGATCTCTCCGGCGAAACGGTGCTCGTCATCAGTCTGCTGCCGGGTGAGACTCTCGGCCGGAACGGCATCGTGGGCGGCGAGCACGGGAGGGAGCTGGCCGACACTTTGTTCAGAGCAGAGGTCAACGCGATGCTTGCGGGTGAGCGATTCCACGCAGACCCCCACCCTGGCAACGTCATGGTGATGCCGGACGGGAACCTGGGTCTCATTGATTTTGGATCTGCCGATCGCCTCGATGCCTTCGAGCGGGCTGCAGTGACGGAGATTCTGACGGGCCTGGCGCTCAACGATCCAACCATGCTCCGTTCTGCCGCACTTTCGATGGGTATGGGGGACGGAGATGTGGACCCAGGGCACGAACGCTGACCATGTCGGTCTGGCGTAGATTCCGGACGCATCCACCGTCGATTCCTACGCCAGAGTGAAAGAGACGATCGGGATGCCGCGCATCATCTCGACTCGACCATCCTCCGTGCCGTCGTACGAGACTCCCATCAATTTCATAAGCTTGGAAGCAGTCTTTGCGTGGGCGGTCTCGTAGCCGTGGAATACGAATCCGGACTCCTCGGCGTCAAGGAATCGGACTGAGGCATCGCTGCGCTTCGATCCAACCCAGACCGCTTGGAGGGTGCCCGCCTGCAGGTTGCGGTACCAGTCCGCCTTCGGACCAGTACCTGATGCGACCATCCACTCGTCCTTGTCCGGGTAGCGGCCAACCACCTCGAGCACGGTGCGGTACAGGGTCCCGCTCTTGCGGCCCAGGTGCTCGATCATGATGAACTGGTTCCCCATCAGGAGCCCCAAATGGCCGCGGTAGAGCCATGTCGGTACATGAAGAAACCACTTGAACGCTCCCGACGGCTTCTGCTTGAAGTTGAATTCGCCCATCGCTGCAGCGTAACTGAAGACCGCACGACTCGACTGGGTGTCGGAGGCAGCCGAGCCTACGCTTGGTGCGTGTCATCGCTCAAGAAGCCGCTCGCTGCTACCCCCGAGACGAGTCCATCCTCGACACCGCGAGTGAGGATTCGCTCGATCGCACTTCCGACCGAACACGGTGGATGGGGATTCACGCTTGAGCCGATTCTGCTCGGCCTCCTTGTAGCGCCATCTGCAGCGGCGTGGGAAATTTCGGCTGCGGCTCTCGGCATATTCCTCGCCCGCCGCCCGGTCAAGATTCTCTCCACCGATGTCGTAAGGGGTCGTTGGCTGCCAAGAACGACCGTTGCACTGATCTTCTCGATCATCTACGGGGGAATCGCGCTCGCTGGCGCGATAGGCGCCCTGTTTACAGCGGATGGAGCGTTCTGGATCCCGGTACTGGTCGCCATGCCCTTCGCCCTTGTGGCATTGCGGGCCGATGCGCACAGCAAGAACCGCGCACTCGTGGCTGAGCTGTCCGGTTCGATCGCGATGGGAGCAACCGTTGCGGCGATCACAATCGCAGGAGGTTGGGACCTTGCTCCCGCGTTCGGCCTCTGGCTCATCCTCGCAGCACGCGATGTCGCCGCGATAGTTCTCGTCAGGGGCCAGGTGCGACGCCTGCACGACAAACCGGTGAATGCTCGGAACATCTACGTCGTCCAGTTGGCGTCGATCGCAGTCGTTGCGATCGCTGCTGCTGCCGGGATCGTTCCATGGCTTGGCGTCGCGGCGATTGCAATCGTCGGACTCGTGGCCATCGTCTCCCTCAGCAGGCCGCCAGTCCAAGCAAAGGTCATCGGGTGGACCCAGATGGGAGTCGGACTCGCAGTCGTCCT
>JAMBLH010000149.1 GCA_023336875.1 Actinomycetes bacterium | reverse complement strand
GCCACGCCAAAACCGTTTGCGTCAGGGTGCTGAGGTGCCTTCGCGGGAGTAGTCGTCCTCGAGGCGGATCACATCGTCGACCTCGGGGGTTGCTACCTCGATGATGTCAACGTCGCCTTCCGCCGGGGCCTCGAAGCGGTGTACCTCGAGGGCGGGAATATCGGCCGATTCGCCCTCCTTGAGCGTGACGATCCGCGCATCGTCGCCCTGGCCGAGGTGCAGGAGAAGTGTTCCAGAGAGAACGAAGACAGATTCTCGTTTCGTCTCGTGATACTGGACACTCAATCGCTTGCCCGCGTTCACATGGATCTTCTTGCCTGTGTAGAACGGTGTTTCGCTCCAAATGATCTCGTAGCCCCATGGCTTGTCAACATGTCGTATCACGGGGTGGAGCGTACTCCTGATCCGAGCCGAAGAAGACAAGGGAGTTGCGGTGCTCTGCACCTCGAGTTATTGCTACCGTTCAACGTCACAGTTCTTCCTTCGCTACTACTTGGAGACTTCCATGGACTATGACATTCTCGATACCTCTCTCGCAGATGGAGGCGATCTCCGCATCGAGTGGGCAGCCAGCCGGATGCCTGTTCTCGAGGCGATCAAGGAACGCTTCATCAAGGAACAGCCCCTGGCAGGCGTACGAATCGGCGCATGTATGCACGTGACCACCGAGACCGCCAACCTCATGCTGACGCTTATTGCAGGTGGAGCCGAAGTTGCCCTGTGCGCATCGAATCCGCTATCGACCCAGGACGATGTTGCTGCTGCCCTCGCAAGGGCGGAAATTCCGACATACGCGGTTCGTGGTGAGGATTCGGACAAGTTCTATGAGCACATAAATGCGGTACTCGACACGAATCCGCACCTTGTGTTCGACGACGGAGCAGACATGACAACCGTGCTGCACAAAGAACGTACCGACCAGGCGGTCGTGGGCGGCATGGAGGAAACAACGACAGGTGTCATCCGCCTCAAGGCAATGGAAGCCGACGACGTCCTTCGATATCCGATCGTCGCCGTCAACGATTCAGCCACAAAGCATCTCTTCGACAACCGTCACGGGACAGGCCAGTCCTCACTTGACGGGATCCTTCGCGCATCGAACATCCTCTTCGCCGGCAAGCGAGTTGTCGTTGCTGGCTTCGGTGACTGCGGCTGGGGGATTGCAACGAGAGCCAAGGGCCTCGGGTCGGACGTGATCGTCACCGAGATCGATCCGGTCCGCGCTGTTGCCGCGACGATGGAGGGTCACAGGGTCATGACGGGCCTTGAGGCTGCCGAGCTCGGTGAGGTCTTCATCACTGCCACCGGCAACATCCATGTATTCCGCGCTGAGCATTTCGCGAGGATGCCAGACGGAGCGATCATCGCGAATGCCGGGCATTTCGATGTCGAGCTTGACCTGATAGCTCTCGATGAGATGTCTGTGTCGCGACGAGTGATCAGAGACAACTTGGAGGAGTTCGTCCTCGAAGATGGTCGGCGGATCCTTGTGGTCGCTGAGGGCCGTCTCGTGAACCTCGGTGCGGCCGAGGGCCATCCCGCAGATGTGATGGACATGTCCTTTGCCGACCAAGCACTCGCAGCCGAGTGGATCATCCAGAATCAGGATGAGTTGCAGGCAAAGGTCTACGTGCTTCCTGAGGAACTCGATGAGGAGGTCGCCCGCCTCAAGCTCGAGGCGATGTCGGGTTCTCTCGAGCAGCTCACGGCTGCCCAGGAGCACTATCTCGCCTCATGGGAACATGGCACGTGACGGGGCGATAGATCCACTTCAGTATCTGAGACGGATCGGACTGAGCGAGGCTCCAACCGTCGACGTACGCGGTCTGGAATTGCTGCAGCGAGCACACCTCACTGCAGTGCCGTTCGAGAATCTCGACGTCTACGCACGGCGAGGAGTCGAGACAAGTCTCGACTGGTCCTTACCAAAGATCGTCGAGAGGCGGCGTGGTGGGTGGTGTTTTGAGCTCAACGGCGCCTTCAGCAGCCTTCTTACAGATCTCGGCTTCGATGTTCGCCATCGTGGCGCAACCGTACTGCTTCAGCCTGGGTCGGGCTACGTCAGCCATCTCGCGCTCGAGGTGACACTCGATGTCCCCTATCTCGTCGATGTCGGATTCGGCGACACGTTCATCAAGCCTCTGCGACTGGATCTACGCGAGCCGCAAGATGGCGGTTCGGGTGTGTTCCTCATCACCGCCGATGGTGACTTCAGCACCCTGTTCCTCGTCGAGGAGCATGGATCGCATACGCCCCAGTACAGACTCGAACCCAGCCAGTGGCATCTGGAGGACTTCGACTCTGCGTCGGAGCGTCTTCAGACCGACCCAAGCGGCTCGTGGACTGAGAAACGTTTTGCCACTCGACTCCTCAAGAGCGGGCCAGATCGTGTGACGCTGCTCCAGGAACGCATCAAGTTCCGGATCGATGGCGAGTGGACCGAGAGACTGGTCGCGGCCGAGGACTGGGAAGCGGAACTCAGCCGCTGGTTCGGTATGGCTCCGTAGGCGAGGTCGCGTGTCGTAGCCAGTCGATACGTTACGTCCATGTTCTGTCTCGCGTGTGCAATGCCCGGGTGGCCGCTCTGCGAGGCGTGTGTCGACACACTTCAACGGGTGCCTCCTTCCCAGCTCGGTGACACCCACGTTGAGGCTGGGTTCCTTCATGTTGGTGCTGCCGTGCGGCTCGTCCACAACCTCAAATACCGCAGATCAATCCAAGCTGGCAGACTTCTCGCTGCCGCAATGGTGTCCGGTCTGCGATCGGATGCCACAGCGCTCGTTCCCGTCCCGCGGTCGTTCGTGCGCCGAGTCACGTACGGCATCGACCAGGGTCGCGTACTTGCAGCGGAATTGGGCAGCCTCACCGGTCTTCCCGTGGTCAACGGAGTCGGTGCACCGGTGTGGTGGAGACGCCAAGCCGGCGCCGACCGCGAGCATCGGCACACAATCAACTTCACCGCGGTCGGTCGTGTGCCATCGGGGGCGGTGCTGATCGACGACGTTCTCACAACGGGTGCAACTGCGATGAGCGCTCTGGACGCGATCAGCGGCGGTGAATTGTCGGTTCTCGTAGCGACCTCAGCAGGTAGTATGGAATCGGGAGCGAAACCGTTCCTGAGTCTGGGAGGTGACGTGACGCAGATGCGTGAGACAACCGACTACTTGTCACACGCTGTGCAGTTACGACCCCATGCGGAATCCTTCGAACGTGAGCGCGTTGTATTCGCGCGTGGTGTTCGATCAGACCATCGAGAGGAGTCTGAGTGACGGTTCAAGTGCACGGCAAGAACATGCAGGTACCTGAGGACATGCGCACCTTTGCCATGGAGCGGGTAGAGCATGCAGGACGGATTTTCGATAGCGGCGGAGACATCGATGTCGAGTTCACGGAGTCCTTCAATCCCAGGAGGGCGGACGGAAAGTTCAGGGTGGAAATCACCACGAATACAGCCGGCCACATCGTGCGGGTGGAGGCCGAGGCAGGTGACGAACGAACGGCGGTTGATCTCGCAACGGAGAAGTATGAACGCCAGCTGCGGAAGCTCAAGACGAAACTTATTCAGCGGAACAGAGTTTCGCACAAAGACCTAAACCAAGTGTCTAGTCAGCCCGATGATGAAGAGGACCGTGGCGTTGAGATCGTCAGAACCAAGAGGTTCTTGATGAAACCAATGTCCGCAGAGGAGGCTGCTTTGCAGATGGATCTGCTCGGACACGAGTTTTTCTTCTTCCTTGATGCGGAGGCTGACCGGCACTGTGTTGTGTACCGGCGACGCGACGGCAACGTAGGACTAATCGAACCGGAGTGAGCCGGAGCCGAAATGAAAAGATTGCTGGTAGTCGACGATGTACCGCTGTTCCGTGCGGGCCTAACCTCAGCGCTGAACGGCGCTGGATACGATGTGATCGGTGAGGCTGGTGACGGCGAGTCCGCCGTTGCGGTCGCGGAATCTGAGCAACCGGACATAGTGCTCCTCGACATTCTCATGCCTGGTGTTTCCGGCATTGACGTTCTTGGGAAGATCAGGGCCGTGTCCCCATCGTCCGAAGTGCTACTTCTCACGGGATCGGAATCGGAAGAGGATCTCGTTGCAGCGATTCGTGGCGGAGCAAGAGGCTACATCCTCAAGGACATGCCATTCGATGAGCTCATTCTTGTCATCGACAATATCGCGGACGGTGGAGCTGCCGTGTCACCAGGGATGGCAGGGAAGCTCTTCGATGTCGCCAAGGAACTTCTTCTCCATCAGGAACTCATCAGTACGAGAAAGCCGACTCTCACGGGTCGCGAGCTCGAGGTGCTCGGTCTTGTCGCAGATGGCAAGACCTCGCGCCAGATAGGCGATCTCCTGTTCATCTCAGAGAACACGGTGAAGAACCACATCCGCAACATCCTCGACAAACTCGGGTTGCATTCGCGTAATGAGGCCGTGCTCTACGCGATCAGAGAGAACATGATCACGCTCTAG
>JAMBLH010000148.1 GCA_023336875.1 Actinomycetes bacterium | reverse complement strand
GCGAGGGAGCGAGGGATATCCGCCGAAGTCGCTGACTTCGCATCGCTCCCATTTCCCGATCGCACCTTTGACGCTGCGTTCGCAGTGAACTCACTCCTTCACGTGCCACCCGACGAGCTGGCGGATGTTCTCACCGAGATCGCACGCGTCCTGCGGCCCGGTGCGGCATTCATGATCGTGGTGTGGGGCGGAGCCACGAGAGAAGGAACAGTCGAGGGCGAGTGGCTTGACCCGCCAAGGTACTTTGCGAGCTACACGGACGATGACCTACTCGCCGTCGAGACACCTGGATTTGAACGCTCTGGATTTGAGACGCTTGCAGCCGTAGAGGAGGGTCACGACCTCTACCCTCAGATACTCACACTTACGACGGTCTGACCGTTCCGAGACGAAACCGTCGTCGCCACTTCAGGAATCCACCAGACTGTCACGATGAATGCATGGAAGATCCTCCATCCGCCGCTCGTTGCAGGCACAGTGCTTGCGGGTCAGATGGCTCGGGCGATCCTCCGGGACGATCTTCCGTCCCTTGAGAACCAGGACCCCTCCGGGGTATTCGGGGATCCGGCTGCTCCCCCGCTGCGACTCGCATTTCTCGGAGATAGCTCGGTCACTGCACCAGGAGTTGAGCCGCTCGACTATTCGTGGCCACGCCAGATGGCATTTCGCCTCGCCTCGCAGTACCGCGTTGAAGCCATCAGCTTCGCTGTCGGGGGCTCTAAGGCTCGTGATGTTCTGGATGAACAGGTCGATGCCGCTGTTACGGCGGAGCCTGACATCGCCTACTTGGCCGTGGGATCGAACGATGCCCTTCGCGGCACCCCTGTCGCCCGCTTCGAGTCTGACCTCGACGAGGTCGTCGAGAGGCTGTACGACGTCGTACCCGCCATCGGTCTGTCGGGAATCGGCGACCTCGGCACAATTCCCCGAATCCCCGAACTCGCTCGAGGTGTTGCCAGGGTGAGGGCACGCGCTATGGACAGGGCAATAGGCAGAGTTGCCGCCAGATATCCGCGCACGGTGAAGTCACACGTCTGGGACATCATGGCGATCGACTTCGTCCAACGACCAGAATTGTTCGCTGACGATCTGTTCCACGCATCCGCGGAGGGCCACCTTGCGTTCGCAACGATTGGCGCCCCAATGGTCGATCGGTTGGTTGAGGTTCTCGAAGAGGAGAGAGGTCACGGCTCGGAGTAGCTACAAGAGAATTCGTCGAAACCTGACGGTGATCCGCGTGGTGACCCTTTGGTGAGTTTTCGTCTGTGGGGTGGTGATTCCGGGTCTATCCGGTAGCCGTTGCCGTGTATGGCAATGTGGTGGTGGTACCAGCACAGGGTGGCAAGATTGTCCGGATGGTGGCTGCCGCCATCTGCGAAACGTCTGATGTGATGCGGTTCAAGGCGGTAACGGCTGTTACAGCCGTCTATGACACAAACACCGTCGCGATACGCCACTGCATGCCGAACTCCAGGCGGGATAGTCCGAGTTGCCGGTGAGGTGACCACGGGTAATCCGTGTGTGTCGAGGCCAACGATCTGGACTCTTCCGCCACACATGATCTCGTCCAACGCGTCTGGTCCAACGCGTGGCCCGTACTCGATAACAGCCGTGGTCTGTGTGGGGTTGTCCTGTCGCGCATCAACAAACACCGTCACCTGACCACTCGACGACTCGTCACCTGAGGTTCCGTTGAGGGAGTCGAGGGCCATCACGCCAAGTGCATCCAATTGGCGTTGGGCACGTGTTGAGGGGAGTTCGCCTGCTGTGGTCCTAAGTTGGTCTGCCCTGTCACAGATCGCCTTCTCAATGGTGCGCCCGATGAGGCCTGGTGCTTCGCCCCACATCCTGTACGACGATTCGTCGAGGTTTGGTTGGATCGTGAAATAGCG
>JAMBLH010000147.1 GCA_023336875.1 Actinomycetes bacterium | reverse complement strand
TTCGATGATCTCGGAAGCAACATCCCTCACAACGCAATCGTTGCGCTCGACGTTGGCAACACCACGTATTCGTTTGGCCGCTACTTCGAGGCTGATGGCCAGAGGATCGTCATGAGCGGTTGGCTGGGGTCGATCGGCTACGCGCTTCCTGCGGCCATTGGGGCGGCAGCCGCCTATCCGGATCTTACGATCGTGGCGGTCGCAGGCGATGGTGGCTTTGGACAGTATGCAATGGAGCTTTCGACTGTTGCCAAATACAACCTCAACATCAAGGTCGTTCTGCTCTCGAACGACGAACTCGGCAAGATCACTGCAGAACAGCAGCTCGCCAGCACCCATGTCTGGTCGACGTCACTCAAGAACCCTTCGTGGTCTGGGATGGCCGAGTCCCTCGACCTCTTCGGCAGGCGGGTAACCACGCCCCAAGAGCTTGCAACCGGGATGGCGGACCTCTTCGCACACGACGGCCCAGGCCTATTGGAGATCAGAAGCTCGAAACTTCAGTACTGATCTCGCGGCCCCGAACGAGATCGGAGGTGCACGCTATCCAGCGGTCGCGATGCGTTCGCTCTCCTGCTGGAGACCCTTTGCCATGCCACCGATTCCCTTGCGCATCTGCTTGTCTGTATATCCCTTTGCGAGACGGCCCATGGTGTTGAGGAATGTTCTACAACGCGGCGAACAACTGCCACTCATCGGGGACACCTTTGAGGGTGTGGGAACCGCGGTCCTCGAAGTCGACACGTGATCCAACGACGAGGTCTTTCACCGTACGCGACACCAGCGTCTCACCAGGCCCCGCCAGCGCTGAGATACGAGCGCCTATGTGGACTGCGATCCCCGCAACGTCATCGCCAACGATCTCGATCTCTCCGGTGTGGAGACCGGAACGGACTTCGAGACCGAGGGGACCCATAGCACCGATGATTGATCGTGCCGCGTCGATCGCTCGCCCGGGACCATCGAAGGTTGCGAGCACACCGTCTCCTTGGGTTCCTACGACTCTGCCACGGTACGCCTCGACCTGAGCCCGCACAACTACGTTGTGACGATCGAGTAGATCCCGCCACGCGCTGTCTCCCATTGCAGCAGCGATTCGCGTTGAACCAACTATGTCAGTGAAGAGGACCGTTGCAAGAACGCGATCCGGCACGGCCGCTGTCCGGCGTCCGGTGACGAACTCCTCGATCTCATCTGTGATCTCCGTCGAATCGTCTCCGCTGAGGATGTGGTCCGCGCCGGGCAGCACCACCAACTTCGAACCTTTGATCTGGGAAGCAATCCAACGGCCCTCTTCAACGTTGATGTCAGCATCATGCTCTCGGTAGATGCACAGTGTTGGGACATGGATGCTCGGGAGAACTTTTGTCGTGTCGATCTCCGTATTCATCTCCAGAAGGTGGGCTGCAGCCCGCGGACTCGAACTGAGGCGCTGGTATCTCGCTGCTGCGATCCGAAACGCCTCGTCGTGCATCCGACTCGGTGCGAGGTATGCAGGGAGCGCGTCAGGGTCACCGAAATTTCGTTCGGTCTCTGCAATGTCATCCGCACGATTCTCGCTCGAGGGCGCCCAGGGATAGTCCTCCGAAGGGATCCGTTTGGCATAGGAGCTGACGAGTATCAGGCTATCCGTTCGCTCCGGATGCGTCGCTGCGAACAGGATGCACATGGTCCCACCCTCGGAATGACCGAACAGAGTGGCGCTCTCAGAACCGACGGCATCCATCACAACACGAACGTCATCCATTCGTTCCTCCAATGTCGGTAACGACTCAAGAGGAACGGGGTCAGACATGCCCGTCCCGCGCTTGTCGAATACGATGAGCCGCGAGAAGCTCCCAAGCCTCTCGAGAAATCGGGCCATGCGGGGCTCCTCCCACATCACCTCGACGTTTGAGATCCACCCGGGTACGTAGACGAGATCTCGCGGGCCATCCCCGGTGACCTGATAGGCAATGCTGAGATCAGAACTAGAGGCATAGCGGGTGACCGGCATGCGTCGACTCTACCCGGCCCGTCCGTGGGAATACTACGTGGGGTCACTGCTCCGCGAAAGACGCGTCGCGGATTTTTGACTCGTCGGGCATCCTATAGGTGTGCCAACTCTGAATCGGTCCGAGACCTACGAGAAATATGCCGACCAATTGATCCGGTTCGCCACGGGTATCGTTGGCCCGAGTGATAGCAGGGATGTTGTCTCCACAGCGGTCGTGAGTGCAATGTGGTCAGCCAACTGGTCCTCGGTACATCATCAACGCGCCTACCTCTATAAGGCAGT
Source organism: Actinomycetes bacterium (assembly GCA_023336875.1). Classification (GTDB taxonomy): domain Bacteria; phylum Actinomycetota; class Acidimicrobiia; order Spongiisociales; family UBA5794; genus B3-G11. The sequence goes on along the minus strand of JAMBLH010000147.1, from coordinate 3,733 downwards.
GCTGAACGAGTCTCGCAGGCATCTTCGCAACAAGGACCGAAGGCGGGCAGCAGAGCTCCAAGCCGCAGGGGGTACACAGGTCGAGTGGATTCCCGACGTGCGCCCTGACGTTCTCGAAGCCGTTGCACGGTTAACCCTGTCGCAGCGGGCGATCGTGTTCCTCGCGTATTGGGAGAACATGAAACCGGCTGAAATCGCACGCTTCCTCGACCTGAGCGACGGCACCGTGCACCGACAACTAGCGAGGGGCGAGGCACGACTGAGGAGAATTCTCAATGACTGACTTACGTGACCCGCGTATTAGTGCCTTGATCGTGGAACTTGCAGAGTCGAGTCCTGATGCACCGACCTTCGACGAACTCAAGGTTCTAGCGGCACGGCCGGTGGGCGATGGGTCTGCTCGCTCGCTGGCCACTCCTCGGACAAGGCTCCACGGTTGGACTGTAGGAGTCGCAGCCGCCGCTGTAACCCTGATACTGCTTGGCGGTGTGATCTGGCTCGTTTCGTTTGGAACAGGAGGATCTCCCGCAACGGAGGACTCCACGCCGACGACCCTCGAGGCCACGCCGACGACCGAAGCGGCGATCACCACCGAGACGACTCCAGAGACCGTCACCACGCTCGCCTCGGCGCCGACGGTCCCTCCCGGCGAGGGCCCAATACTCTCGTTCGTTCAAACGGAGGCGCCCACGAACGGTGATCTGAGAGACGGCGAATGGTTCAAAGGGGCTTTGTATGTGTTGTCCGAAGGCGAGGAGCGTGCCCTGTTCCGGACCACAGACGGCTTCACATGGGAACTCGTCCCGGGACTACCCAGCGCAACGAATGTGCGCCACAGCATGCTCCAAACCGACGGCAACGTGTTGGTGAACGTCGTCATGCCCAGTGATGGCACCCGCGGCATCCGAAGTGACGGCGTCATCGAAGTCAACGCATCGACAAATGGAACCGACTGGATCTCGAGCAGCATCAAGCTGCCGGTGCCTGATGGGACCAACATGGCGGGTGAGTTCCAGCTTGGGGAGGGATTCTTCTACTCCGATAACTTCACTGTTGGTCCGAAGGGAATCGTCGTGGCTGCATCCATCGACCTTGTGTTTGAGGGCGACAGTATCGCCAACAGCCTGGTGGATCCTGACGAAGGAATCCATGTGGAGGTTGTCGACCTCGATCTCGAACGCGGCGTCATGATCGTGCAATTCCTCGATGAGGAGAACGACATGGAGCAGATCGGCGACCAGCGAGAGATCAATCTGGATGATGCAGGCTTCTCCAACGCGTTCTCGAAGCTCGTCGATGCCTTGGCTGCAGATCCGGATTGGAAGCCGCTTGTGCCTGGCTTCATCGCCCAATTGACTGACGAGCAAACATTCAACTACGCGTCAATATCTCTCGGATACGCGTGGTTCAGTTCCGACGGAATGACATGGCAGCGAGTAGATACCACGGGGCCCCTCGATGGTGGGGAGTTCAGGGCGATCACGGCAACGTCAGACGGGTTCGTCGCAACAGCGTCGAGCACGTACGAGCCAGGTGGTCTGCTGCAGAGCCTCCGGTATCTTGCTTCCGAGTTCGATAGCAGCATCGTGTGGGAATCCGCCGATGGCAAGACATGGACCGAGGCAACGAGCCTCACCAGTGGACATGGCTTCGACACCTCGGCACTCCTTGAGTGGCAGGACGATCTAGTCGAACATGTGGGCGTCGGCATGATTCGCTCCACCAGTGATGATTCGCAGGTGTGGACGCTCGCAGACCCTACGCAGCAGGTCTTGTCCGACCTGCCCACAGACGGCATGCATCTCGAGTTCACCGAGTTCGGATTGATTGGAACACCCTCATATGGCTGGGCGGGACCCGACGCCAAAGAACTCCTCTTTTCCGGCGATGGCACGAACTGGAACCGCTGGGAGCCCACCGAGTTCAGTGTGGGCGGAGGTAGGGAGCAGGGCGAGCACCAGGGCGACGTCTGGGTCGCCGGGGTCGGCGACAACTTCGTCGTGCTTCAACACCGGGGGCGGGACGAGTCATCAAATACTTCGTTGAACACCCTCTGGGTAGGCACGCTGCCGTGACGTCTAGAATCAGCACATGTGCAGATCAATACACCGTCTTCGCGATGGAAGCGTGATCGAGGAATCTGACGCCATGGTCGAAGCAGCTCGTCAGTATGTGCGAAAAGTGTCAGGCTTCTCAAAGCCCGCGGCACACAATCAAGCGGTCTTCGACGATGCTGTTGCAGAGATAGCCACGTCAACCCAACGCCTAATGGACGGCCTCGTCGTCCGCTGATGGCTGGCTCCTGCCATCACATATTCCTGCGGTAGCGCCCACCGACCTGGTGGAGCGCATCCGACATCTGGCCGAGAGAGCAAACCTTCGACGTTTCGACAAGCGACGCGAATATGTTCCCACCAGCGAGAGCCACCTGCTGGAGTTCCTCGAGTGCCGCGTCAGCCTCTTTGCGAGACCGCGTGTGCACTGACTCAAGGTCTTCGAGAAGCTGGACCTTGTCGTCATCAGTTGAGCGAATCACCTCTGTGGGTCGCATGAATGGTGAGCCCTCTGCCGACAGGAACGTGTTCACGCCGACTATCGGGAGGGCCCCTGAGTCCTTCATGTGCTCGTACTTGAGCGACTCCTCCTGGATCTTGGACCGTTGGTACATCGTTTCCATCGCACCGAGTACACCGCCGCGATCGGTAAGCCGGTCGAATTCTGCAAGCACCGCCTCCTCAACGAGATCTGTGAGTTCTTCGATGATGAAGGAACCCTGCAGGGGATTCTCGTTGCGCGCAAGACCAAGCTCCTTGTTGATGATCAGCTGGATTGCAAGAGCTCGGCGGACGGAGCCCTCGGTCGGCGTTGTGATGGCCTCATCGAAGGCGTTCGTGTGGAGCGAGTTGCAGTTGTCGTAGATGGCATAGAGGGCCTGGAGGGTCGTGCGTATGTCGTTGAACTCGATCTCCTGGGCGTGAAGGGACCGGCCTGATGTCTGGATGTGGTATTTGAGCTTCTGTGACCGCTCTCCTGCCCCGTACATCTCGCGCATCGCCTTGGCCCATATTCGTCTCGCAACGCGCCCGATCACCGCATACTCTGGGTCGACGCCGTTGGAGAAGAAGAAACTTAGGGATGGAGCGAAATCATCGATGTCCATTCCCCGCGAACGGAAGTATTCGACGAACGTGAACCCATTTGCAAGGGTGAAGGCGAGTTGGCTGATCGGGTTGGCTCCGGCCTCAGCCATGTGGTAGCCAGATACAGACACCGAGTAAAAGTTGCGGATGTTCTCATCGATGAAAAACTGCTGAATGTCACCCTGCATCGAGAGTGCGAACTCTGTCGAGAAGATACACGTGTTCTGGGCCTGATCCTCTTTGAGGATGTCCGCTTGGATCGTGCCACGTACCGTCAAAAGAGTTTCATCCTTGATGCGTTCGTACACATCCGGCTCGAGCACGTCTTCCCCTGAAGCACCGAGGAGCAGCAGCCCAGAACCATCATGGCCGGGAGGAAGATCGCCGTGATAGAAGGGTCGCTCGACACCCTCTTCGGCGAATTTGGCATCCAGTTCGGACTCGACGGATTCGAGAAGGCCATTGCTGCGGATGTACTTCTCACAGGCCTGATCAATGGCCGTGTTGAAGAAGAATGCGAGCATCATCGGAGCGGGTCCGTTGATCGTCATCGAGACCGACGTTGTCGAATCAAGCAGGTCGAATCCTGAATA
>JAMBLH010000146.1 GCA_023336875.1 Actinomycetes bacterium | reverse complement strand
CTGCTCTCATCATTGCGCGGCCTTTCTCAGCAATTCTCGGCATCATGCCGACGCAATGTGGTCGCGTAGCAAATCCGCTACTGGAAGATTTCACGTGAATGGGATGCCAGCGATCTGCAGAAGACACGTTCGAGGGGTCCGCAACTGTCTGTGTCGAATCACCCTGTCTCGTGCTGATTTCAGCTCAACCGGTGATCCACCGCCCGAGCGGTGCGTGTAACACCAACCACATCATCCCATAACGACACACCCAGCCGGATATGCGCTATCTAGTCCGGCCTCTGCGAGCGTGTCCCGCGTTGGGATCGATAACAGAAAGATGAGAAACCCCGTCGGGCAGAGCCAGACGGGGTTTCTCGCATTCAGCTATTTCTACTAGTAATGCAACGGGCAGTTCGGGTTGTTCCCTAGTGCCGTTACGACCTGGGCGGGCTGCTTGTGGAAAGCTATATGGCCTGGTGCGTTTTCTGGGGCAATATGTTTTCCTACCGGACTCGGCGAAGGCGCCTCGGCCGCCGTGGCACCGAACGGCGAATTTGGGTTGTCTCCGTGATCCGCTGATGCCGCACCCACGTTGAGTGCCATCACCATTGCGATTGTGGCAGCAAACACAATCAGTACTCGTAGTCGTCTCTTCACAGGGTCTCCTCCTTCTGTCCTCCCCTCAAGTTGAGAGGCCACGATCAAACACACGCCACTCCTCGGTGGTGTGCTTCCTCCGCTACCGGAGGCCACATCCCAATATATGCCCCGGTGATGGCGCTGTCAGCGGCCAATCGACTCAACGTTGACCTTCTGGCTCAAGGTCTCTCGCCGCTGCGCGCTGGTATCCGAGGTTGGGGACGAAGCGCAGCAGACTCACAAACTTCCACCGACCAGCCTCGTTGACCTTTTCACACAAGGCGCATCTTCGATGCGTATGATTCTTTACGGGAGGTAGCCATGCCGGTAACGCTTGGAAAGCGCGGCGATTACGCAGTTCGTGCCACGATCGACTTGGCGCGCCACTGGGGCGGTGAACCCCGCAAGGCTCGCGAGATTGCGACCTCGATGGATATCCCTCTTGGGTTTCTGAAGAGAGTTCTCGCCGAACTCGTCTCGCAGGGGCTGCTTACATCGACTGCTGGACCAAAGGGTGGCTACTGCCTCACCCAATCTCCAGAAGCCATCACCCTGCTCGATATCATCGAACCGACCGAGCAACTCCTCTCTCCCACGAGGTGCATCCTCCGCGGTGGACCGTGCGACTGGTCCGACTTCTGCCCCGTACACGACACTTGGTGTCTTGCCCAGAAGGCATTCGCAGACTCCCTGGACACCACCAATCTTGAGAAACTTGCTCGCATCGACCACGATATCGAGCACGAAGCACATGCCCCATTCAGTGCAACTCATACCAACCAGATGGCACGACGAGGCGTCCGAACGTAGCGTTCGTTCGTAGCACTGTGTCGAGCAAGTCACCCCGTCCTCCACCCACCCGGACCAAGCCGTCCAAGGGCACTCACACCGCCCATATCCTCACGTATGGACCGTTGAAGCGTTCGTGTTTACTGCGAGGTTCTTCACAACACGCCAAGACCATCCATCGACGTTGCTCCGCGGGATAGCGTCTCAGGAAGCTGGCTGAAGGGCCGGATTCATGCCGACCCTTCAGACCGTTCGTTAGGCGAGCTGCTTATAGCAACGCCATTTCGGTTCCGACGCGTGCCCACCGCGCCATATATTCCTGAACGCCCTGTCCATAGGCGCCAAGTTCGTACCCAATGTCGGGTACCGCGAATACTGTCTTTGTATAGAGTTCACGGAACTCCTCTGAGCGAACCAGTACCGACAGAGCGTCGTATTCGCCCGGGACAATCATCAGGCTGTGTCCCGTTGTTCCCATCACGTTGATCGGTTCTCCGCACTTCCCGTCGTGGGATGCCGTGCCGAAGAATGTCATGCTCTCAGTAAAGGCTTCCAAAGCCGCAGCCTCGCGTCCGAGCGCTGCTCTGGAATATGTGAAGACAATCGCTGAATCCATCATTGATCTGCCACCTCCTCTCAAGACTCAAGATTGCGCGACCGCGCGTGAGTCCTCCATCCGTTGTACCTCTGGACCACTCGTCTGGCAAGGAATCTGTGTTCTCAGTTTTCGCGACCCCGACCGTTATCCAGCAACTCGCTCGTCCGCACATAACG
>JAMBLH010000145.1 GCA_023336875.1 Actinomycetes bacterium | reverse complement strand
ACGAGGGCAAGAATGACCTGACCGACCGGGATGCTGAACGCGCCGAGTCCCTCATCTGCGAGTGCCCGCACAACGGCCCAACCCAGGACTATGCCGATTCCAACGCCCAACAGAGCGCCGAAGGTGGCAACGATGACAGCTTCCCAGCGGATCATCCTCCGAACCTGGCGGCGGGTCATTCCGACTGCCCGCAACAGCCCGATCTCTCGGGTTCGCTCGAAAATCGAGAGCGTGAGGGTGTTGGTGATTCCGAGCACCGCGATGATGACTGCGAAGAGCAACAATCCTGTGAAGAGAGCAAGTGCCTGGTCGATCTGTGTCTCCGCCTCGTCAACGACCTGTGACTTGGTCTGTGATTTCACATTCCCGAAGCTGGAAACTGTCGGCTCGATCGCCTCCTGAGCTTCAGCAACCGTCACACCGTCAGCTGCGTTCGCGAATACGACACCATCACCGTTGTAGGTGAAGTTCGCGAGATAGGTGTCAGTCGACAGATAGACGTTCGTGAAATCATCTGCCTCAAACGTCCCCACGATGATCAGCTCAGAGGTCCCGGTGCGAGCGAAGCGAACCGGGACGGAATCACCGATCGACCAGCCATTGTCCTCGAGATACGACGTTGCACCGATCATCGTTCCTGGCGTGGCCACAGCGGCCACCGCATCTCCGTTGGCCTTGAGGGAGAACACCTCCTCAACGGTTTCAGGATCGAACGCACCGACAAGTTGGCCATCGCCGTCGATCTCAGCCTGTCCGAACTGAACGGCCGACACGACACTGAGCTCATCGTATGTCTTGAGCTCAGCTGCGAAGGCTGGACTGACGGCCGCAGGAACCTCAGGGTCTGTCTGATTGGTCGACTGGAACGACAGATCCGATGGGAACAACTCGAACACGGTTTCAGATATGGATGCCTTTGTCGACGAACCGAATACAGAGAAGAACACAACAAGGGCAACGCCAACCATCAACGCGGACGCTGTTGAGGCCGTACGCCGAGGCTTGCGCTTTGTATTCTCCTTGGCGAGAGTGCCTGAGACGCCAAAGAGGTAGGGAAGTGGCCAACCGATGACATCGGCCAACGGCTTCGCAGCGAGGGGCGCAAGAACAGACACACCGATGAACGTGACTGCCGCACCCGCAGCGACATACGCAATGGCATTGCCAACGCTCGCGAAAAGGCCGACGGACAGCAGCAGTACACCGACAGCCGTGATGGCGACTCCCGCAATAGCGCGCGTACGGAGACTTCGCCGCGGTGTTCTTGCAGCTTCCTCACGCATTGCGGCAACCGGAGGGATTCGAGACGCCTTACGGGCTGGCAGAAGGGATGAAAGCAGTGTCAGGATCATCCCAACGAGAAGGGCAACGATGATCGTTCTTGGCAGCAGTACCAGCGATCCTGGTGGAATACCCAGCCCCGCGGCGTTCATGAGCGCCCTGATGCCGAATGCCATGACGAACCCGAAGGCGATGCCGACGATTGATCCGACGAGGCCGATTACGAGCGCCTCGATGACGACCATCCAACGCACCTGCCTGCCAGTTGCACCAATGGCGCGCAGCAGAGCAAGCTCCTTGGTGCGTTGTGCAACGACGATTCGGAATGTGTT
>JAMBLH010000144.1 GCA_023336875.1 Actinomycetes bacterium | reverse complement strand
TCATCGATCGTCTCGACGATCTGCGGCGGGTCTTTTTGTGGCGGATCGGTTGGCTGACCGGGAATCGGGGGCGGAATCGCGGCAGCGGGCATTGCGCAATTCTACCGGCATCGACCCCATCTGCGATCACAGACGTTTGGACAGCTGCAAGTTTCCCGGTCGCGTCTAGGCGTCGAAACCGAACGAAAATTCGAGATCGTCAACGTCGGTGACTTCATCCGCCGCCGGCGGATCTATCACGATCGATGAATTGAGCTCGAACATGTCGTACCGCATCGACATGTGACCGAAGCCCTCCCCAGCCTCCGTCTCAATGCTGTCCCCGTCGATCTCCATGATGAACCGGACCACAAGACCATCCTCAGATATCCACACATCCATAGGAAGCTCGTCGATCGGGATGGGGCCCTGCTCCTCGAGTTGTTCGAGTTCCTCAAGAGTGGCCTCGGCAAGGAGCGTCTCCGTGTCGAAGACGACCCTGTAGTGAGTGGCATTGACCCCATTGATTGCTTCGGCACCGATTACTTCGACGGTTGCCCCGGCATCCTCGAACGAGCCGAGAATCTCGGTCGGATTCCCGGGCGAGGTCATCGCGAATCCACCTGTGGGGTCGCTCTCATCCGCGGGCATCGAAATCCAAGGAGTATCCGCACCGAGGAACATACCGAAGAACGGAAACTTCACGTACGAGGTCTCGCCGATCTGGCGAACCTCCATTTCACCGAACAGGTCACCGAACTCAGCAGGTATTTCATCCCCCGCAGCCGCAGCTGCACCACTCATGTCCATGTAGAAGGAGAAGTCGCCCGATTCGTTGTCGAACGAACCACCGAACGGCATCACCAGTTCTGCCAATCCCATTGATGGATCGAGTCCGGTTACTTCAATGGTCCCCTCCATGCGACCTGACGTCACATCAGCGCTCGCCGCAAAAGCAGCGCGTAGCGCCGTGATGTCAGACGATTCCGTCACCTGATCGACGGTCGTCGTAGGGGCAACTGTGGTCGCAGGCGAACCGGTCGTCGTGGTAGCAGCCGTCGTGTTCGCGACAGCGACCGTCGTTGACGAACTGGTATCGGATCCAGCCAAAGTGTCCTGTGCGGCATTATCGCCCTCGGCACACGCCGAGACCACAAGGACGAGAACTGCGATCATCATGGCGAGACGGTTGGTCATGAGTACTCCTTTTGCGTTCATGCGCGCGACGAAACCTAGAGACTGCATCGACCGTATCACAGGCTCACTTGAATGGCATCCGAAGTCGACGATCGGAGCGCGACAGAGCGACGCGACTTCGGTCGCGTCGCTCTGCAATCGTCGAAGGGATCAGTTCTCCAGCTGCGCCCTCATGCTCTCGAGCCCTTCTCGGTAGATCGGAGCAAATGCCTCAGCCAGCTCATCTGGGGAAACGAGTGTCGACCATTGCACCTGTGAGCCACCATTGAGTGGCGTGACCTCGACGGTCGCATGGATGAACTCGATGTCCATCGGTGCCTCGAGGATCGTGTACTCGTAGCGACGGGCCTCATCATCACGGGCCAGGATGAGCTCGCGCAGAGGGCCTGCAACCGATACACATTCGCGATAGTCGCCATTCATGCGAGACTCCTCAATGAACGGCAGCCAACCCGATATCTGTTCGATATCCCCGGCCACTGCCCAAACTGCGTCCGGAGAGGCGTCGATGTCTATTGATTCACAGAACAGTGCCATGATTCTTCTTCCTTGTAGCGAACGGTCACATTCTCACGACATCAGGCATAAGTCCAATTAATGTTGCTTACCTGTTCTATAATCTGTTCTTATGGATCTACGACAGCTGACCTACCTCGACGCGGTAGCTCGAAACGCGAGCTTCACGGCAGCAGCAGACGAGCTGTTCGTTGCCCAGCCGGCGGTATCCCAAGCCATCAAACAGCTCGAACTCGAGTTCGGCACCACCCTCATCGACCGTGTGAAAAAGCAACCCACCGAAGCGGGCACACTGGTGCTCGCACGAGCCCGGCAAGTCTTTGCAGAACTCGAGGCCGCTCGCGAACAGGTGGGAGAACTGAGCGGACTCGAGAGAGGGACGCTTCGAGCGGGTGCAATCCACTGGCTCGAGCCGTTCGATCTACC
>JAMBLH010000143.1 GCA_023336875.1 Actinomycetes bacterium | reverse complement strand
GGCTTCTTCGTCGGGTTCGGATTGGTGGCTCCGCTCTATTGCACTCAGTCCGGATCGTTCACCTCTGGAGAAGTAGCGGAGACTGTCAATCCCACCGTATGCACGAGTCTTGTAGGAATCACCTACTCGGGTACCGGCAACTACAACCCACCGGTTGCTCCCGGCCTCCTTGCAGGCCTTGGGCTTGGTGGACTAGCCGCATTCATTGCGTGGGTTGTTGCCCGCGCGAGGTCTGGTGACCGATCGCTCCTCAGAGGCTGAAGACCCAGATGCCACTTGGAGAGATGTCGTACCCGGCACGCCGAGCGGCCTGGGTGAGCCAGTCGAGGTCTGCCAGCCACATCCAGAAGTCCTCAGCTCCGCGATCCCTTGCGAGGTCGATGAGGGAGCTGATCGTGTCGAAAGCTTCCTCCGGATTGGTCTCGAGCAGGGAGACGTCGAATTCGGTGCCTACCTGTCGTGTGATGGCCCACGACGATCCGATTCGCCAGAGCCCACCCTCGTGTGCTGCCTCAACGAGGTCTGGCGCTGTGAGCGTATGGAATTGCCAGTCGTTCCCCACCAGGCCACGGAGTGGTCTGCCACAGAGAGACAGCGACCATTGAGCAGCGAGCATCGGTGCTTCGGCAGCGTTGACCGGCCGTGCAACGGCGGTCGCCGATGTCCTTCGGGCCCCATTGCCCTCGGGGTTTGGTGTTGCCTCTCCGATAGCTCGTCGAGCTCTCACGACGGTGGCAACTCTGCGGAAGCCCTTCTTCTGGATATGGCGGATCGATGATTCGTTGTCGTCCTCGATGAGAAGCCGAGTGATCAGCACACCGTGGGTTCGGGTCCACTCGAGGAGAACGTCGGCGAGATCTCCTGCAATGCCCTCACCACGACGGTCCGGCCTGACCCTTGCAGCGTGGGACCACGCCTCTGTCCTCGATAGGAGAACGACTCGTGCGAGGCCAACGATTCCCGAGTCGTCGACCGCAACCATGACCACACCCGAGGGATCATCGATCCACCCCGCGATCATCTCCGGTATGTAGTCACCCCACTCAAAGGTGTCCGTTGTGAATGCGATGATCTCGTCGACATCCCCATGAGTTGCTTCGCGAAACTGCACAGCGCTAATAGCGGTGGAGAATCTCTGCGTGCTCGATGATGCCTTCGACCGATGGCATGACCTGCTTCTCCAGAGACGCAGCGAATGGGAAGCTCGGGATGTCGGGTGCTGTGTACCGCATGACCGGTGCGTCGAGCCACTCAAACGCCTTCTCTGAGATCTGTGCTGCCACCTCGGCACCGTATCCCAGGAACCGATTGTCCTCATGGACAATGAGCGCCTTGGACGTCCTCTGGACGGCGGCCTCGATCGATGGCCAATCGAGAGGCTTGAGTGAGCGCAGGTCGAGTACGGTCGCGTCGATGCCTCTCTCTATGAGCAGATCGGCGGCTTCCACCGCGAGGTGGGACATCGTGCCGTAGGCGATGATCGTGAGATCGTTCCCTGTTCGGCGCAGTGCTGCTTTTCCCAGCGCAACGGTGTGGCCGGAAGTCGGCATAGGCCCCTTTGCAAGGCGGTAGAGCTTCTTCGGCTCGAGATACATCACCGGATCGGGATCCTCGAGTGCTGACCTCAGAAGCCCGTACGCGTCAGCGGGTGTCGATGGGATGACGACCTTCAGCCCTGGCACGTGGGAGTAGAACGCCTCGATGGACTGCGAGTGGTAGAGAGCTCCGTGGATGCCGCCTCCGTAGGGACTTCGGATCGTCAGGGGTAGCGACCAGCGGCCATTCGACCGATAGTGCGTACGTGCTGCTTCTGAGATGATCTGGTCGAACGCAGGGTGGATGAAGTCCGCGAATTGGATCTCAGCAATTGTCCTGGTTCCGGTGGCTGCGGCGCCAATGCCCAACCCGATGACAAGCGCCTCCGCAATGGGTGTGTTGAACGAGCGGTCCTCACCGAATGCATCAGTGAGGCCTTTCGTGGCCTTGAACACTCCGCCTTTCGGGTCGGCTACGTCTTCGCCGAATATGATCATGTCGTCGTATTCAGCCATTAGGTCGTGCATTGCTCTGTTGAGCGCGGTAATGAGGTTGCCTTCTTCCCCATCTGGCTCGGGCTCGATCTCGGTGACAGGCGTCGTGGGGACGATGTCGTTCATGAACACATGGCTGAATGGATCCGTTGCGTCAGGTGAGGACTCCGTCGCCTTCACCGCAGCGGCGATCTCATCCACGACCTCTGTTTCGATCTCACGTTCGAGTGCCTCGGTCAGGATCCTCTGCTCAACGAGATACTGTCGGAAGTTCGGGATGGGGTCCTTGCGACGCCAGACCTCGACCTCCTCCCTGCTGCGGTAGAGCTTGTCGTCGTCATCTGATGTGTGGGCGTAATACCGGTAGGTTTTGGCTTCGATGAGTGATGGCCCGTCGCCAGCTCTGGCGCGTGCAACGGCTGCGGACATAGCACCGTAGACCTCGAGAACATTGTTGCCGTCGACCACAACGCCTGGCATGCCGTAGCCGAGAGCCCTGTCGGCGATCTGTCCAGCGAACTCGTCTGCGGCAGGCACTGAGATGGCGTACAGGTTGTTCTGGATGAGGAAGATGACTGGGAGCTTGTGAATACCCGCGAAGTTCATGGCCTCGTGCCAGTCGCCCTCGGATGTTGAACCCTCGCCGCCGTCGACCACTACCACTGCGTCGCTTCCGCTGCGCTTGAGTTCATACGCGACGCCACACGCCTGGGGGTATTGGACGCCGATAACTGAACCTTGCGTAAATATGTTGAGGTCAGGTTCGGACCAGTGGTTCGGCATTTGTCGTCCGCCGCTCGACGGGTCGGACTCCTTTGCGAAGACGCCAGAAAAGACATCAACGACTGACATGCCAGCCGCGAGGACATACGCAACGTCGCGGTAGTACGGCATCGACCAGTCCTTTGAGGAATCGATTGCAGCCGCTGCGCCCACCTGAGTTGCCTCGTGTCCGGACACCGACACGACGAATGGCACCCGTCCCTGGCGATTGAGCGCCCACATGCGCTCATCAAGCTTTCTCGCGAGCAGCATCTTGCGGTACAGATCGATCAGATCGTCATCGCTGAGGCCGAGCGCGCTGTGATCGATCACGCTGTCGAGTCCGAGTGTCACGATCGGTCTCCTCGCTTCGTGGCTTCTGCAATTCTTGTTTCCGCGACATGCTTGGCCGCATCGTCCGTGCTGATACCGAGACTATCCGATGTTCGCAGAACGTTCGAGAGGTTGTCATAGATGCTCTCAACCATTCTGTCAGCCTTCTCGAGACTGTATCCATCGGCTTCTGCAGCAATATTGATGATTCCGCCTGCATTCACAACGAAGTCGGGTGCGTAGAGAATTCCCCTCTCGGCCAAACGATCTGCGTCTCCCTCGACTGCAAGTTGATTGTTCGCTGATCCAACGACTGCGGCACACGACATCTGCGGAATCGTTGCACCGTTGAGGTCTCCTCCGAGCGCACAGGGGGAGAAGAAGTCACACTCGATCGTGTGGATATCCTCGATACTGACGACCTTGGCTCCAAACGCAGCCGACGCCGCATTGGTTGCTTCACCGTTCACATCCGCAACAACGAGTTCGACACCCTGGGATGCGAGCATTCCTGCTAGCTCCATCCCCACTTTCCCGACGCCCCTTATTGCGACCTTTCGACCGTTCAGATCTTCCGTCCCCCAGAGATGGTTGCTCACCGCCCGCATCGACGCAGCTACCCCGCGTGCCGTTGCTGGGGACGGGTCACCCGAACCACCGTCCGCCACAGGCAAGCCGCTCACGAACGACGTCTCGCTTGCAACGATCTCCATATCAGCCACGGTGGTCCCGACGTCCTCGGCGGTTACGTAACGCCCTGCAAGACCGTTGATGAACCGTCCATAGGCTTGGAACAGGGTGTCGCTGCGCAACTGCGCGGGATCGCCGATGATGACAGCTTTCCCGCCACCCTGGGCAAGTCCCGCTGCTGCGGCTTTGTAGGTCATTGCGTGGGACAGCCTGAGTACGTCAACGAGTGCCGCCTGCTCATCGGGGTACGGATAGAAGCGAGTGCCACCCAGAGAAGGGCCGAGGACGGTGCTGTGGATTGCCACGATTGCCTTCAGGCCGGAAGCGGTGTCCTCGCCGAAGTGCACGGATTCGTGCGCATCTGAACCAATGGT
>JAMBLH010000142.1 GCA_023336875.1 Actinomycetes bacterium | reverse complement strand
TCAGCCACGGTTCGAAACGATCTCGCGCAGCTTGAGTCGTACGGATTCGTCGTTCAGCCCCACACCTCATCCGGGCGGATACCGACCCACCAGGGCTATCGGTTCTATGTTGACCACCTTGCGCCCTCGCGCCTGCGCGAGGGAGCCAGGAAGCAGATTGACTCATTTTTCCAACAGGTCCACAGACAGATCTCCGAGGTGCTTAGTGAGACATCGACGCTTGTGAGCGAGTTGACGATGTATCCGGCAGTCGTTGTCGGGCCAGCGACCTCGAACGAGATCGTGAAGGATGTACGACTTGTGCCGCTGGGGGGCACGGTCGTCCTTGCTGTCGCTATCACAGAATCGGGAAGGGTGTACCAGGAGTTCGTGGACACGGGCGTTGCTGCTGATGCGTCCACGCTCGAAGCGGCCGAACGGCTTGTAACCGCTGCATTCGCGGGGAAGGCGCTCGATGCGCCGGAGGCGGAGCGTCTTGCGGCGTCGGACATGCCAGCAATGGTGAAACGTGTAATCACACCGGTGAGCGCACAACTGGCAGGAAACGTGGCCGCCGTTGGCGAGGTCCATGTTGGCGGATCGAGCCAGATGGCAGCTCTATGGAGTGACCTCACGATGGTGCAGCATCTCCTTGAGATACTTGACGAAGAGGCTGCACTCATCGACCTGATGAGCGACGACACCGAGGGGCTGCAGGTGCGAATCGGACCTGATCTTGGAGATGAGCCAGACCTTGCAGTAGTGACAACGACGTACTCGACTCCGTATGGATCCACAGGTCGGGTGGGTGTTATCGGACCCATGCGAATGGACTATCGACGCACGATCCGTGTCGTTGAGAGCGTCTCGGAAGGACTCGAGAAGAGCCTCGGGGATGAGCAGTGAGGGCCTATTACGAAACCCTCGGTGTCGATCAGGACGCGACGGCCGATGAGATCAAGGCGGCATTCCGGAGCCTCGCCAGAGAAACACACCCGGATGCAAATCCCGGTGATGCAGTCGCGGAGGAACGCTTCCGAAAAGTCGCAGAGGCATACGAGGTTCTCTCCGACCCGCAGAAACGAGCCAGATACGATCGAGGCGAGACCTTTGCCGGTGCCGATCTCTTCAGCCAGTTCGGAGGACTAGAGGACATCCTGCAGCAGTTCTTCGGCGGGGGCTTTGGTGGTCGCAACCCATTTGGCGGCGCAGCCCGCGGACCCGAACGCGGTCGTGATATCGGCGTGACGCTTGATCTTGAGCTTCACGATGCTGCGTTCGGGACAGAACAGACGGTGACGTTTGCCACACGCGTTGAGTGCGAGACCTGTAATAGCAGTGGTTCCGAGCCAGGCCACACTCCAATCACATGCTCGCAATGTGATGGCCACGGGAGGGTGCAGGCAGCAAGACAGACACTCCTTGGGACCATGATGTCCGTTGTGGCGTGTCCCGATTGTTCAGGTACTGGGCAGCTGATCGACCATCCGTGCACAGTGTGCAGTGGTGAGGGCAGGACAAGTGGTGAGCGGGAACTCGCCGTTGAGGTCCCCGAGGGCGTCGACACGGGTACGCGACTACGGCTGAATCAGAAGGGCGGCGCGGGCCAGAGGGGTGCGCCCGCAGGCGACGTGTACGTTGAGATCCGTGTCAAACCAGACGACCGTTTCCAACGTGTTGGCGATGACCTCCACCACCGAGTCGTGGTCGGGTTCACTGAGGCAACCTTCGGAACCGAACTCGAGATACCGCTGCTCGACGGTGCTACACAAGAGCTCGAGATATCGCCGGGGACGCAACCAGAAACGGTTTTTCGACTCGGGAAGAAGGGGGTGCCGCGGCTTCAGAGACGGGGACGTGGAGATCTGCTCGTTCACGTCGAGGTACAGGTGCCAACTGAGCTCGATGATGATACCGAAGAAGTGCTTCGATCGTACGGCGACCTCATGGGTGAGCAGCCATCTCGTCGAAAGCGCGGCATTTTTCGGCGGTGAACCCGATTGGATCGCGAAAGATATGCTGGTTTCTTGGGCGAAGATCGAACAGACCTTGCCTCACCGCGTAGAGCTCGGTTAACATGGGCTCGGTAGGCACGGCGGGGGAGGAGTCACGATGGAGTACAGCGTCAGAGTCGGGGAACGACTGCGCGCCATAAGACTCCAGCGTGGAATGTCCCTCCAGGACGTGCACCGCACGACCGAAGGCGAATTCAAGGCGGCTGTGCTTGGGGCCTACGAGCGGGGCGAGCGGAGCCTCTCACTGCCCCGGTTGAAGCGCCTTGCCGGTTACTACGAGGTCCCCGTTAGTCAGTTGCTGCCCGAGGAGGACATCTATGAAGTTCTTCCCGTGCCCGATGGTGGCGTAACAATCGATCTCAGTCGTGTCGAAGCTCTCGATGAGACGGTGGGAACAGTCGTGGATCGGTTCTTGCAGCGGATTCAGGTACAGCGGCAGGATTTCAACGGCAAAGTGCTCACCATCAGGGCTTCTGATGTCGTGACGCTCTCCATGATGCTTGACGTTTCTGACGCTGATCTCGTGGAAAGCCTGCGGCGAGAGCTGACCACGCCCTGAGCGGTCGGCGAATCAAGAACCCCTTTGCTACAAGGGATATGGCGATATACTCACATCGTTCGCAGTTGCGATACCCGTATGCAAGGCCAGGACGAACGAGGAGCTAGGCGTTGACCTATCCCCCCGACACTGAAGCTAGGGTGCGCGTCCCCTCCAATCACCTGATGGTGGAACTATTGGGTCCAAGGGATGTGCATCTTCGACGCGTCGAAGATGC
>JAMBLH010000141.1 GCA_023336875.1 Actinomycetes bacterium | reverse complement strand
TCCCAGACTGTTGCGTCGATGCCTTCCCTTGCGAGCATCTCTGCAGCGTCAAGGCACGCTTCGAGCATCTTGCCTGTGCCGATGAGACACAGACGTCCGCCACCAGTCCTTGCCTTGCGGGCATCGAAGCCAGAACCGACCTGGTCCTCGGGCACCATGACCGCTGCAGTTTTGGGCCAGCGGATCGAGACGGGACCATTGCACAACTCGATGGCGTCCCCGAGCATCACTTCGAGCTCCTGATACGACGACGGTGCCATGACCGTCATTCCCGGGACCTTCATGCACAGCACCATGTCAAGGACCCCGTGATGCGACGGCCCATCATCTCCCGTGATACCTGCCCGGTCGAGGCAGAACACAACGTGTTCACCATGAAGGCCGACATCCAGATTGACCTGGTCTATTGCCCTCGTGAGGAAGGTCGAATACACAGCAACAACAGGGGTGAGACCCTCCATGGCCATGCCAGCAGCTGACGCAACTGCGTGTTGTTCAGCGATCCCCACGTCGAAGCATCGGTCGGGAAAGCGATCGGAGAAGCCAAGCACACCCGTTGAGTCGGGCATTGCTGCGGTGATAGCAACCATGTTCGGGTGGAGTTCGCCGAGCTTGACGAGCGTCTCGGCAAATGCTGCCGTATAGCTTCCGGGTTCGATCGATCCTGTGTCGTGCATCAGCTTGATGGCGTCGTTCTCCGCCGGGGCGTGACCCCTCCCCTTCTGGGTGAGCACGTGTACCACGACGGGACCCTCGAACTCCTTTGCGTTGAGAAGCGCACCTTCTATGGTTTCGATGTCATGTCCGTCGTAGGGACCGAGGTAGCGAAGACCAAGGTCCTCGAAGAATGCCGGAGGTTCCCACATGTCGCGAATCGCTGCCTTTGTTGCACTGATACCGCGCTCGAGGACATCGCCCACAAGTGGGGTGTTGCCAGCAATCTCCTCCAACTTGCGTTGGCGGCGCATATAGATCGGATTGGCTCGGATACTCATGAGGCTCTCGGACAGCTGTGACACCGTTGGTGCATAGCTGCGCCCGTTGTCGTTGAGGACCACGGTGACGTCCCTACCGCTATGACCGAGATTGTTCAGTCCTTCGAACGCCATTCCGCCTGTCATTGCGCCGTCGCCGATCACGGCAACAACATGTCCATGCCCGTTCCCATGATCCTGGAGTTCCCTCGCAGCGGCAATGCCGTAGGCATAACTGAGGACAGTGCTCGCGTGACTGTTCTCGATGACATCATGATCCGATTCGGAGCGGCTGGGATAGCCACTCAGGCCTCCCTCCGTTCGCAGTTCGGAGAATCTCTCTCTTCGTCCAGTGACGATCTTGTGGACGTAGGCCTGATGGCCCGTGTCCCAGAGGATCGTGTCGGTGGGTGACTCGAACACGCGGTGAAGGGCGAGCGTCAATTCAACTGCCCCGAGGTTCGAGCCGAGGTGGCCACCGTGTTCCTCCACGGCGTCGACGACGAACTCTCTGATCTCAACTGCCAGCTCATCGAGTTGGCCGTAATCGAGATCACGGATGTCCGCTGGTCCATCGACATTTTCCAAATACATGCTTGCTGAGTCTCCCGGAGCCAACGCTACCCGAATGCGTTGCAGTGTGCCCTGTTCGGCGGTACGCGTCGCTTCCAATCGGCAATGAGAAGGTAGCCTACCTGAAACATATCCAGCAGACGAAGGTGAGTATATGACACTCGGATTCGGACTTCTCTCAGCGCAACGCGTCGCGAACGACGATCGGACGTGGGAGGATGTCTACGCGGAAACGATCGACCTCGCCGTCGAGCTTGAGCGCATGGGATACGCATCCGTGTGGACCACGGAACACCACTTCGTGGACGACGGTTACATGCCGTCTCTACTGGTCACATCCGCCGCGATCGCGGCACGGACCACAACGATTGCGATAGGAACGGGCGTTCTGCTCGCGCCTATGCACCGACCCGTCCGTCTGGCGGAGGACGCTGCAACCGTGCAGGTGATCTCGAATGGACGCCTCG
>JAMBLH010000140.1 GCA_023336875.1 Actinomycetes bacterium | reverse complement strand
GGGCTCATCACGTTGCTGCGAGAAGTGGCTGTGAAGAACGGGCTCGGGACCGCAAAGGAAGCGCTCGAGGGCTACGGCCGAGTCGTCTACAAGATCATGACAACAGGCACCCAGATCTCGCCTGACATGCTCCAGCCAGACGCTTTCCCTGACTGGGGACCGGACGTCGAGAAGACATCAGACAATCTTGATCTCTGGAGGAGGGCGCTCCCGCCAGAGACATTGCACACCACAGAGATGAGCTGGCAGGTATCAGATGAGACGCTCATCGAGCTGTATCTCATCTGGCTGCACTCAGACGTAATGGACATGATTGAACAAGCAGACGAGGGACTCCACATGATCATCCTCGATGTCATGGAAGAGACCCTTGAAGACGCCGGATACGAGGTCTAGGAGCCCCAACATGACCACAGACGCAACCTTCATCCCACTGGGCGAAATCCGCAAACCGCCGCCACCGGATCCGGCGAACGCACCGACGGAAGACATCAGGGAGAAACTCTTCGAACTCGAGGACGCAGGTGAACTGATCGTCCAACGGGTACCAGAGCCCTATGTCGAAGTGATGACCAAATACGGTCGCATGAAGAAGATCCCGCTCGAGAAGACCTGGCACCACAAGTCCTGCGGACAGTGCGGCCACATCCCCGGCTACTCGACATCAATCTTCTGGTTGAACCGCCAATTCGGAATGAGCTATGACGACCCGACAGACCAAACGTCATGCACGGCCTGGAACTACTACGCATCTGCAACATCCAACGCCGTTGCCCAGGCTGGCGTTGCCTCAAGGAACTTCGCTGCCGCCTACGCAACAGGGTTCTACCCGATGATCCACTGCGGTACCTCCTACGGGCATTACAAGGAGACGCGCGCCGAACTCGTGCATCACCCTGACCTCCGACGCAAGGTTCGCGGCATCATGGAGAAACTGAACAAGCCGCTCGTCGTACCCGAGGAGATCGTCCATTACTCCGAGTGGATCCACGTCATGCGGGACCAGATCGCGGAACGCCAGGTAAGGGACTTCTCAAGCATCACCGCCTCGATTCACCCTGCTTGTCACTATTACAAGCTGGTCACCGAGGACGCTATCTACGACCCCGACATCTATGGAGGCCAGCGGACCGCGACTGTCACTGGCCTCGTCGAAGCCGTCGGATCAACAGTCGGCGACTACTCGACCTTCTTCGACTGCTGCGGCTTCGGATTCAGACACATCCTCGTGCAGCGAGACTTCAGCCGATCCTTCGCCACTCAGCGCAAGATCGAAATCATGAAGGAGGAAGCCAACCCCGACGTGGTGATCACCCATGACACCGGTTGTGTCACGACTCTTGACAAGAGCCAGTTCGCGGTCAAGGCCCACCAACGAAACGTCGGTGTCCCCGTGTTGTCAGATGCCCAGTACGCAGCGCTCGCAATGGGCGCGCATCCGTACCGAGTTGCCCAACTGCACTGGCATGCAACCGACTACACGGCACTCCTCGAGAAGATGGGCATCGACTGGGAGGCCGCGTGGGCTGAGTTCGAAGTAGACCTGAAGCGCATCGAGAGCGGTGAGATCGAGTACCTGAGCTGGGAGGACGCAGATGCATAGTGATCGCGTAGTTGTTGTGGGCGCCGGCCCCGCAGGGCTGGAGGCCGCAAGACTTGCGGCGGAACTTGGCAGTCCCGTGACGTTGATAGAGAAGAAGGACGTTGCGGGCGGAATGCCCATCCACGCTGACTACGCG
Organism: Actinomycetes bacterium; assembly: GCA_023336875.1. GTDB lineage: Bacteria > Actinomycetota > Acidimicrobiia > Spongiisociales > UBA5794 > B3-G11. Next base: position 9,608 of record JAMBLH010000140.1, on the reverse strand, counting down.
GCGTTGACACACCATTTCCGACCTGCTTCCGAAGCGATGGCGGAGATGATCGATGCAGTCACGTCGAATGACCTCGTGGACATCCGCACAGGCACCGAGATCACGGCCGTGGAGGGATCCGCTGGCGAGTTCTCCCTCACATTGACGTCGAACGGTTCGACACAGGATCTGGACGCCGGAGCGGTCATCGTCGCTACCGGCTTCCAGCACTTCGATCCAGGGCGCGAGACACAGCAGTACCAGTACTACGAGTACGAGGATGTCATCACGATTGCTGACGCGGAGAAGATGCTCAAGAACGGAACCTTCGTCACGCCATCGACGGGAAAGCCCCCGGAGCGGGTCGCGTTCGTGCAATGCGTCGGCTCAAGGGACCGCCAGATCGGGAACGAATACTGCTCGAAGGTGTGCTGCGGAATCTCATCGAAACAGGCAATCGAGATCCGTGAGATGGTCCCCGACGCGCGGGTGTTCATCTTCTATATCGATATGCGGATGTACGGGTACTGGGAAAACGAGATCTACTGGCCAGCCCAGGAAGAGCACAAGGTCAACTATGTCAAAGGGATCATCACCGAGGTTCTGGCCAAGAATGGTCGCCTCGTAGTTCGGGGCGAGGACACCACGATGGGTCGGCCGATGGAGGTCATCATGGATGTGGTGATCCTCTCGGTCGGAATGGAGCCAAGCGCTGGGACGCGAACCATGGCGGATCTCCTTGGTCTTCCCTCGAACAAGTACGGCTTCATCGATACCGACCATGACATCCTCGACACGGTCACAACAACCGTGCCCGGTGTGTTCGTAGTCGGTGCAGCGGTAGGCCCAGCAGATCTCGACGACTCTATCTCATCTGCAGGCGCGGCGGCTGCCAAAGCGGTATCGATGCTCCGGAACGCGAAGGTGACAGTGTGACATCTGATCCGATGCTCGTCGGGCAAGTCATCGACACGCCCACAGCGCAGGAGTTCACGCGGCTTGCCCTCGAGAAGGTATCGGAGCATGACCTCGGGAACATCGCGTCGTTACTTACAGCGAAGGCCGCGTTCTTTGGCTCCATCTTCGGGAGGGACTCCATTGACGACCTGGAGGAAGCCGAGGCGATGGGTTCGCTGAAATACACGTTCTCGAGCAGGCGCAAGGCGAACATCATTCTCACAAGCCTGACCCTCGACGGCTACCGGCGAGCGGTCAGAGGTCTCCTCTACGCGAACATGGCACCTGGGCAGAGGCTCCAGGAATTTTCAGAACTCATTGACGGGATCGGCCGCGATGTCCCGGCTGGAACCGGACACGATCTTGGTTCGGAGATCCTGCACTACACCAATCCGGACGCTTACTGGCTCTGGACTCGCTGGATGTGGAGACCAGAAACAGGAACCGGAGCACTTCCACTGGTCCTGATGGAGGAGATCGACCTTGACGGCGGAACGGTGGCCGAGACCTATAGACGCATCGGTATTGCGTATGTGTTCCTCAACGATGTTGGGGAAGCTGCTGGTTTTCGCACCGAAGGCTATGGAGTCTTTGGAACCGACGTCTTTCTCGCCTCGGTCTATGCCGTCTACATGTACACAACGCTGCGGATGCGCATGACCCAGGAGTTCAACCGAATCGTCCCTGAGCTCGCCGACCTCGTCCAACGACTGCTCGGTGTCAACCGAGTACCCGCGATCGCAGAGGTTGCCTGATGGGCACCGAAGTCAGCCCAAAGATCGATCCGTCCCAGGTCATCGAACACGAAACGTATGAACTCGAAGGTGTCGACATCTCCGGCCACTGGAACCGGATGTTCGAGCAACGCGTCATCTTCGAGTACGACGTCGAGCAACTCGACAGAGTCACGGAACTCGATGGCGGCGAGTCCATGGGGTGGTGCTACCAGTGCTCGCAATGCATCGGGGTCTGCCCTGTTGACATTGTCGGTGACTATGGGCCACGCAAGATCTACCGCAAACTCCAGGTTGGGATGGACTTCTTCTCAAGCGACGACCTGTGGCTATGCACGACGTGTGGTAACTGCCTGCGGGTGTGCCCCAAGGAGGTGGACATGCTCCAGATCATGCCCGCAGCCCGAGAGGTCGCCGTGCTCGAGGGAGCAGTCCCAGCGGAGCTTCAGGACGTCTTCGAGAAGACTGCGCGCTACGGGAATCCGCTGGGCAAGAACCCCAAACGGCGGACGGCTTGGACAAGAGGTCTCGATGTCGAGGTCCCGATCATCTCAGAACTCGACCGGAAAGTGGACGTGCTCTGGTGGGTCAGCGACTACCCGTCGTACCACCCGCGCGGCATGGAAGCATCACGCAGCCTTGCTCGCGTGCTCACGCACCTCGGTATCGATTTTGCGATCCTGGGCGTAGAGGAGCGCCACGACGGAGACTCGATGCTCCGCGCCGGTGAGGAGGGCCTGTTCGAGATGCTCGCGGATCAGAACATCGAGACGCTCAACAAGTACGAGTTCGACGTCCTGCTGACCACGGACCCCCACGCGTACAACTCGTTCCTCAAGGAATACCCGGCGCGCGGCGGCGAGTACAACGTCGAGCACTACTCGACGTATCTTGCGGCACGTATCGAAGAATTGGGCCTGTCGCAAGAGGTCGGTGGCAAGGTCACATTCCACGACCCCTGCTACCTCGGCCGCCAGAACGGCGTCTACGACGAGCCACGCGAGCTGATCGAGGCCCTACCTGGCGTCGAGCTCGTGGAGATGTGGCGCGTCCGCCAGAACGGCTACTGCTGTGGTGGTGGCGGCGGCGGCATGTGGCTCGACGGACTCGCGGCGGAGCACCAGACCATGCGTCTCTCCGAGAAGCGAGTGCTCGAAGCCGTCGAAACCGGTGCCGACACTCTCTGTGTTGTGTGCCCCTACGAGGTTTCAAGATTCGAGGACGCAGTGAAATCTACAAACAACGACGGTGCGCTCAAGGTAAGGGACATCTCCGAGCTCCTCGCGCAAGCGCTGGGTTTGGCATCTGACTGAAAGGCAACAGGGAGTATGAAGATCGCTGTACTGATGCGGGCCGTGCCGGACCCCGTGGAAGAGTTTGAGATAGATGGTGAGGATCTCGACAGGGACTATCTCGGATTCGTCCTCAACGAATTTGATGATCACGCGCTCGAAGAAGCGCTCCTCCTGAAGGAGGAGATCGGGGGGACGGTGACCGCCTACGCCATTGGATCAGCCGATGAGGTGGAACAGATGCTCCACACCGCTATCGCCAAAGGTGCCGATGAGGCAATGATGATCGGCGAGGACATCGACCCGCTCGATGCACACAGCCAGGCGGCCGCTTTCGCTGAGACGATCGGACCTGTTGCGTACGACCTCGTCTTGTCTGGGGTACAGGCATCAGATGAACTCGAGGGGCAGGTTGCCATGCTCGCCGCCGCTTCTCTTGGATACCCGCACATGTCTGTGGTTGTCTCGGTGAAGCCAGATGGAGACGGTCTCAAGGTGACAAAGGAGTACTGGGGCGGCATCACTGCCGACTACCGGGTGAGTTTCCCGGCAGTGCTTGGTGTGCAAACAGCGCGAGAAGCGCCCAGATATGTTGCCGTCGCTCGCATTAAGCAAGCGCAAGACTCTGGAACCCTGGCGTCGGTTGATATGCCTGAGCGCGGAAACGAAGGCCGGATACACATCACGGCGATGAGATTGCCAGATACTGGTGAGGGTGCTGAGATGATCGAGGGCGACGAGGAAGCTGCTGCCGAAAAGGTCTATGAGATCTTGTCCGCGGCAGGAGTGGTGTAGGAGACAACATGGCGAACATTCTCATCTACGCAGAACACCTCAACGGTCAGGTCACTGACGCTTCCTTTGAACTGATCGCCCTCGCACGCCAGCTTGCTGATTCGACAGGTGCTTCTGTCGAAGCGGCGATCATCGGAACGGGGGCAGGAAGCCTTGCATATCAGCTCGGCGGAGCCGACACGATTCTCGTCGGTGAATCGAACGAGCTCGGCGAGTTCAACCCACAGGGTCACGCCGCAGTATTCACAGATCTCATCACAGATCGCAAACCCGCTATCACTCTCGTTCCCTACACGTCGATAGGTATGGACATCGCAAGCGTCGCCGCAGCAACAACAGACCTTCCGCTTGTTTCGTACTGCCTTGGCGTCAACGCGGACGATGGGCTCTCTGCAACCTGCCAGCTATACGGTGGAAAGGTCGAGGTCGACGTCCAGGTGGATGGAGACAGGGCGATCTTCGCGATGCTCTCCGGATGCGCGTCAGCCGATGATGGGCGGAGCGGTGGCGCTGGCAGCGAGGAATCGATTGACGTCTCTGTTCCGGAGCTCGGGATTGAGTTCCTCTATCTCACCGAACCAGAAACTGGCGACATCGATATCGCCGCAGAAGAAGTCCTCGTGGCGATAGGACGCGGAATCGAGTCAGAGGACAACATCGAGGAGGCTCAGGAACTCGCTGACGCGATCGGCGCACCACTCGCAGCATCGAGACCCATCATAGACCAGGGCTGGCTGCCGAAGGACCGTCAGGTCGGGAAATCCGGCTTGACGGTGAAGCCGAAGATCTATCTCACTCTCGGGATCTCTGGAGCACCGGAGCATCTCGAAGGCATGCGAGACTCAGCGATCATCATCGCCATCAACTCGGACCCACAGGCGCCGATCTTCGGAGTCGCCCACTACGGCTGGGTCGGTGATCTCTTCGACTTTATGCCAGAACTCACGGATCGTCTCGAAGGTTGATGCTGGCGTCTCTGTTTCCCGACGCCGCTGAGGCAGGCCGCGAGACCTTCCTCGGGTTCTCCGGCTGGGCCATTGCCATTTTCTATCTGCTGGCAGCGGTCGCTATCGGTGTCTTTCTCTGGGGCTGGTACCGGCGGATCCGAAAGTACTCGAGGGGCCGCCCGACCGCGAGACTGAGCGCCAAGAGGCTCGTCAGGGCAGTGGGCGATCTCGCGTCGAACCGAACCATCGCCAAGCGCAATCGCGTCGTCGGCGTTGCCCATTTCTTCGTCTTCTGGGGATTCATCGTGCTGCTCATCGGCACAACGATCATCGCAATCGATGAGGACATCGTTGGTGTGCTGCTTAACAAGCCGGAGTGGCAGTTCTGGCACGGTACGTTCTACATCGTCTACAGCTTTGTGCTCGATGTCTTTGGCATTGGCTTCATCGTCGGGCTGATCACCCTTGGAATGATCAGACGAAAGAAGCCAGCGCGACTGGATTACGCCCGTGTGGACGGCGTTGAGTCGGATCGGCGCGGCTACGCCCTTGGCGACAAGGCGTTCCTGCTGATACTCCTCACGATCGCGATCACCGGCTTCCTTCTCGAAGGATTCCGCATCGCAGCCACCAACTATCCGGATTTCGAGATCGTGTCGATCGGTGGTTGGTTCATTGCATGGCTCACGACACCACTAGGCGAGGCAGGCAACAACACGGCCCGCCTGATCACGTGGTGGATCCACGGCGCGGCGGCGCTTGCGTTCATTGCATACCTCCCCTACTCAAAGGGCATGCACATCATCGATGATGCTGCCGACCTTGCGTTCGCGGAGCAGCGTTCGGCAGCCGTGTTGGCAGGTGTTGAGGATCCAGCATCACCCGGATACAAGTCGCTTGAGGACTTCACGTGGAAGGATCTCCTCGATCTCGACTCATGCACCAAGTGCGGTCGTTGTCACGAGGTGTGCCCCGCGAGAGCGACCGGCTCACCACTCTCGCCCCGCGATCTGATCCTCGACCTGAGGGAACATGCCGATGCGAAAGCAGGTATCAACCTGTGGTACGGCCCGGGTGCTACCCCACGTCATGCAGATGCGGCCGAGGTGGCTGGAGTTGTCATTGCGGGGGACACGCTGTGGGCGTGCACCACGTGTATGGCCTGCATGGAGGTTTGTCCCGTCGGGATCGAGCACATACCCACGATCGTCCAACTCCGGAGGCGTCTTGTCGACCTTGGCGAGATCGAGCCTGGCCTACAAACTGCATTCCAGTCGCTCGCCAGAGGAGGAAACAGCTTCGGCAAATCTTCAAAGCAGAGGGCTCGCTGGACGAAGGGTCTCGACTTCAAGCTGAAGGACGCTCGAAAGGAACCGGTCGACTACCTCTGGTTCGTCGGCGACCATGCATCGTTCGACCCTCGGGCAACCGAAGTCTCCCAGGCCGTTGCGCGGCTGATGACAGAGGCGGGTGTCGACTTCGGAATCCTCTATGACGGCGAGAAGAACTCAGGCAACGATGTCCGACGAGCAGGCGAGGAGGGTCTCTTCGAGATGCTCCGTGACCAGAATGCTGAAGCGTTCGAAACCGCTGACTACCAACGAATGTTCACCACGGACCCGCACTCCCTCAATACGCTTCGGGGTGAGTATCCAACCGATGAGGACGTGCTGCACTACACAGCGCTGCTCGATGAGTTCGTCACCTCGGGGACGCTCGAGGTCGGTGGCCTCACTGGCAAGGCAACGTACCACGACCCATGCTATCTCGGCCGGTATCAGGACGAGTACGATGCACCGAGAAGACTCATCGCGGCAACTGGACTCGAGGTGGTGGAGATGGGCCGTTGTCGGGAGAACAGCTTCTGCTGCGGTGCCGGTGGGGGCCGGATCTGGATGGATGACTCCGGACTCGACGAACGACCGGCTGAGAACAGGATCAGGGAAGCCGTAGCCCTCGGCGAAGATGTGAAGTTCTTCGTTGTCTCCTGCCCAAAGGACATGATCATGTACTCAGATGCAGTCAAGACCACAGGCAACGAAGGCAGCATTGAAGTGGTCGACATAGCACAGCTCGTCGAGCGCGCAATGGAGGTGGTGCCGGTTGGCTGAGGGAGGTGTCCCGCTTCAGATCCAGCGGACGAAGGAAGACGATCTAACTGCGCGTGCCATCGGCATGGACGTAGCTGGCGTGCTTCGGTATCAGATCAGCGTCCTCGACCGTGAAGATCGTCTCGAGTCGGGAACGGGTAACTGGAAGAATGATTTCAGATCCGATGCAACAGAGCGAGGCCTTGCGGCACGCGAATCAGTGCTTCGCACGATGCAGATCGCGTCGAACCCGGAATGTTTCAGCATCCTGGAGGCTCTCCACGAATCGGAGAACCTCTCAACAGGCCAGCTCGTCGAAACCACAGGGCTCGGCAGGTTGCCCCTACAGGAGAGAGTCGGAGACCTTATCTCCGCGGGACTCGCGTCCAAGGTACCCGAGGCGGACCAGGTCCTAATAACCAGCGGCGGCCACGCGGTGATGGAACTCATCAACCGTGCAATCGCAGTTACAACGCGTGAGCTTGCGAGGACCGAGTGAAGTGTCCTTTCTGCGACCGCACAGGGAGTCGCCCCGAACTGCACGCGCATCTCACAGACGATCACTCGGAGGAGGTGATCGCCGAACAGGACTCGTGGGGACGTCGCTTCATGGAGCTCAACTGTCCCCTGTGCGAAGAGGGGCATCGCCAGGAGGTCAAACCCAGATACAACGACCCCACCTTCCTCGAGGAGCACTATCGAGAGATTCGACTTGTGGCTTTCGATCTATTCCTCTATCACTGGCAGGACAAACACGCGGAGGAGACAGCGGATGAGTGAAGTACGCGGATGCAATATCCCTGAGGATCTCTACTACTGGCCGGAGAAGCACGTATGGGTAAAGCCGCTGGATGACGGCACTGTCCTCGTCGGAGTCACCGACGTTGCACAGAGCCTCGCCCACGCGATCATTTCAGCCCTTCCCAAGAAGGTGGGCAGGCCAGCGAAGAAGGGGCGGTCGCTCGGGACAATCGAGAGCGGAAAATGGGTAGGGCCGGTCATGTCACCCGTGACGGGTGAGGTGCTCGAGACCAATCCCCTCCTCGGTACGGATCCTGGGATCGTCAACACCGACCCGTACGGTGAAGGCTGGTACATGAAGATCCAACCGGACAACTGGGATACGGACGTGGTCGATCTCGTCACAGGTGCCGAAGGTGTTTCGGCATACGAGGCCTTTCTCGAGGCCGAAGGGATCGAATGCGGGTGACTTGTTGATCGTCCACCGCGGTTGTGCCATCCCAAAGGGACTGTCCTACGATGTTGAGGGGGATCTGTGGGTGCGGTTCGAGGACGATGGTGCCCGGATGGGACTCACTGACGTTGCCCAGACCAGGATGGGAAAGATGGTATCGATCCGGTTTAAGAAGGTGGGAAAAAGGGTGGAGGCCGGAAAATCGATTGCAACCGTCGAGTCTGCGAAGTGGGTTGGGCCGATTCACTCCCCTTTCGACGGCGAGATCATTGCAACGAATGACGCAGCGTTCACAGACGACATTCTTGTAGCAAACAAGGATCCGTACGAGGCCGGCTGGATATCTGTCGTGAGGCCGGATGATCCGGCCACCGCTCCTAAGGGCCTGCTCGTGGACGACGATGCTGTCGAGGCATATCGCATGCGGATAGACGGACTCGATATGAGTTGCATCCGGTGCGCAGATTGACAAGGGAAGGCATATATGACCATTCGACTCATTGACTTCGGACAAGTGGAGTCGCTCCGCTCGCTCGCCATCTTTCACGGTGTCGGATACGCGCTGCGCGAGGACACACCAGACACGATCACTATCACGCGCCCACTCGATCCGTTTGTGAGCATCGGGCACCATCAGGACGCGAAGACCGAGGTGGACCTCGAGTTCTGTGAGGAGGCTGGCGTTCCTGTGTACAGGCGAGAGGTCGGCGGTGGAGCTGTGTATCTCGACGAGGGACAGACTTTCTGGCACACGATCTTTCACGAGTCGAGAGCGCCGACCACCCTGGCAGATGTCTACACGAAGTTTCTCGCAGGTCCCGTGCTTGCACTCAACCGTATGGGCATTCCTGCCGTTCACCGGCCCGTCAACGACATCCAGGTCGACGGACGAAAAATCGGCGGCACAGGGGCAGCAACTGTGGGTGAATCGATGATCGTTGCCGGCAGCCTGATGTTCGACTTCAACTACGAACTGATGGTCAGAGTGCTCCGGGTCCCATCTGAGAAGTTCCGAGACAAGATGTACTCAACGATGAAGGAGTACCTCACAACGATCAACCGGCAACTCGGAGATGATGCACCCAGCCGTGACGAGGGGGTACGGATCCTGATCGCGTGCTTCAACGAGACGCTCGGCGATGAGCTCGTGCTCGACGAACCACGTGCGGACGAGCTTGCCGCGATAGCTGAGCAGGAGGAGCGGATCGCCTCGGCAGAGTGGCTCCATCTCGATGGGCTGCCACCGTCAGGCGACAAGGTGCGGATCGCTGAAGGTGTGAACGTCCTGGAGGGCGTCTACAAGGCACCTGGTGGCCTCATCCGCGCAAGCGTCGCCGTTCACGACGGCTCCATCGACGGGATACTTCTCTCAGGCGACTTCTTCATTGAGCCGGCAGAGGCACTCCACAATCTCCAGGAAGCCCTTGTGGGCATCGACCACGCTGATGCTGCCGTACTCGCGATCGTCAAGGAGACCCTCGACTCAAGCGATGCCCCCGGTATCGACGCGAAAGACATCACCACAGCAATAATGGCCACCCCCCAAACCTGACCCCCACGGGTTTTGGCGTGGGTTGCGGGAACATATTCCCGCAACCCACGCCAAAACGGAGAGAAAG
>JAMBLH010000139.1 GCA_023336875.1 Actinomycetes bacterium | reverse complement strand
TGCGTTCAGCGTGATTTCCACATTGCCAGCCAGCGCATTGCTCACTGGACATCCGACCTTGGCTGCCTCAGCCTTCTCTGCAAATGTATCCGCGTCGATACCAGGAACCGTCGCGTCGACGGTGAGTTCCATCGTGCGAATACGGAACCCGTCATCGCCCTTGCTGAACGTCGCCACCGCGCCTGTATCCAGGTTCTCCGGGGGAAATCCTGCTCCTGCGAGTTCGTTGGAGAACGCCATCGAGAAGCATGCCGCGTGCGCTGCCGCGATCAGCTCCTCAGGGCTGGTCTTCCCTGCTGCTTCTTCGGTCCGACTCGCCCAGCTCACGGGCAGCGGGCCTGCCGCACCGCTCTTGAAGTCGACCGTTCCAGAGCCTCCAAAGAGGTCCCCCTGCCATTTTGCTGATGCGGTGCTTTTCATGATCTCGTCCTTACCTAGCTGTGTGAGCTTGCGCGCCTGAGACCATGATACGTTGGCTCAGATCGCCAGAACCCGGCTCCCGAGCCCCATCTTCTAGACTCAAATGATGAGGACTCGAAGCAACCTTCTTATCGCGAGTGGTCTGCTCATATTCCCTGTCATGTGGCTTGCGCTGGTGTCGGGCCAGGCCACGTACTTCGGGCCGATGCGAAGCCTATTCGAGAAGATCGGTAGGCGATACCTTGACGATCTGCCGTTCGGTTGGAGCCTTTTCGACCTTCTCTACTTCACGATGCCGATCGCGGCGCTGGTACTCGTCGTACTCGGATTCGCGGTAGATCTCGAACGCAACCGGTCGCGTCTCTACTTCGGAATCCTTGCCGGGCTCATGGTGATCCTCGCGACCAGAACATGGAGTCCCGGGTATCTCTGAGCACGTGAGCTGCTGTCAGAATCCCAGCCAGTAGGCGATCTCGTCTGCATAGAGACCGTGTTCGGGGCAATCCTCCCGAGGAGCCTCGATCAGCACACGCCCATAGGCAGTGCGTTCGCTGGCCGTCGCGCCGGCAAGGTCGGTCTCAGCCATCGCCACCGAGGCATTCCCCGGTGGCGTCCCTGCGACGCTGAACAGGTCGAGAGTTCGGCACATCTCGGCGATCGCCTCCTCGAGCAGTTCCTCCGTGCCAGTTCCCTCAGCCTCGGTGACGGTCGTCGAGTTCTCAGGTTCAGCGTCTGACGATGAACACGATGCGGAGAGCAGAGCAACGGCGAGTACACCCGCTATCAGGATCTTTCGGTTCCGAAGACTTTTCATGCCTCAACCGTAGAACACGGCCAATCCCTTCAGCACATCGACACGCCAAACGCCATACAATTCACGTTCGGGGCCCGTAGCTCAGTTGGTTAGAGCTGGCGACTCATAATCGCTCGGTCGCAGGTTCAAGTCCTGCCGGGCCCACACTGCCGGGCCCACGGCGGGAACGCCTTTGGCGTTCCTTGGGAGTTGCTCCGCAACTCCGGTGATCCCGGCATTGGTTCAAGAAGTGTCCTGTCAGGCCCACGGCGTTGCCTGGGAATCTCGTCCACTCCAAGGGGGTCAGTCGTCCGTTGGCTCGGGTTCTGGCATCAGGATTGTGCTCAAGAGTCGAGGTGTTCTCTCATGGGTCTTGTTGAAGTCGAGGTATCGGGCGAGAGCTGTTGTCACATCCGTCACAAGAGCGTCGAGCTCGTGGTCGGTTAGCCACAGACGCGCCTGGCGAAAGCTGACACCGTCTGCCGCAGGTTCTGAGCCGGGCGTGTTCAGATACCTTCCGTAGGATTCAATAAGCGCTCCCGCAAACGTGGTGAATGCCTCGAAGTGCTCATCTGCGGACATCTTGGAGGCTTCGGCAGTACCGATGCTCGCCTTGGTGGCGTTCACTCGGTACGTTCTCTCGATGGCACCTCTTGCTTGGCGCTCGCCAACGACGTCAAGAATCCCGGCGTCAGTCAGCTTCGCGATGTGTCGGTACAGCGTTGCCTGGGGCACATCGGGCAACTGCTTGGCAATATCGGCTGTCGTAACTTCGTCACCGGCTGTGGCGAGCACGATGCGGAGCCGGACCGGGTGCAGGAGAATTTCGGATCGTCTTGTTGCCATTAGCTCGCAGCTTAGTCTATTATTATCACTTCTGATAACAATCTGAAGGAAGCCTGGTGCAATGATCGAAGCCAACATATCGATACCTGCTGGCGACGTATCCCTGGCGGGGATCCTCGCGATGCCGAATGGTGAAGGTCAGCACCCTGCCGTCCTCCTCCTTGCGGGGTCAGGTCCTCTGGATCGTGATGGCAACCACAAGCGCCTGCCCTTAGGCCTGAGCCGGGACCTCGCGCAGATCCTGAACGAAGCAGGTTGGGGTTCACTCCGATTCGATAAGCGGGGTGTTGGAGAGTCAGGCGGCGACTATCTCAGCACTGGCTTCTACGACGAGCTTGCAGACACAATTTCGGCGCTGAATTGGCTGAAGTCCCAACCCAATGTCAGCGCTGTTGTCCCGGTAGGACATAGTGCTGGCTCGCTGTACGCTGCTGAGATGTCCGCTGGCGGTCACGCCGAGTCGGGGGCGGTTCTCCTCGCCCACACGACGAGCACCGGCGAAGAGACACTCATCTGGCAAGCAGGGGAGATCGGCGATTCCGTTCCACGCTGGGTCCATAGATTGCTGCGAACGTTCGGCACGAGCATCAAGAAGCAGCAGGAGAAGGCGCTGGCCAAGCTTAGAAACACGTCAAAGGACGTCGTCCGAATCCAGGGACAGAGAGTCAATGCGAAGTGGATGAGAGAGTTCCTCTCATATGACCCCAAAGCGGCTCTCCGGACGACAACGTCACCACTCCTTGCGATTACGGGATCCAAGGATGTACAAGTGAACCCAGCGGACATCGAAACGATTGCAGCAATCACACAGGATCACACCACATCCACGCTGGTCAACGATGTTGATCACATTCTGAGGACCGAAACCGCTCCTACCTCTAATCCGAAGCGTTACAAACAACAAATTGCGAAACCGATAGATGGCCGGGTTGTTGACGCAATCATCACCTGGCTAGGCACCGTTGCAGTCAGCGATATGGGAGAAACCAATGCGATATGAAGACACAACCGTGTCGGTCGATGGCGACGGCATTACGATTGAACACTACGGAATTCTCGGCTCACCAAGAACTATCTCATTCGATGCGGTCATGTCAGTGACCGTGTCGAACCTCGGTATTCTTGGAAGGTGGAGACTTGTTGGATGGGGACCTGGCAGCGGTGGCCGGAATTGGTATGGCTGGGACAGGGCTCGACATTCGAAGGCAACAGCGTACTCCTTTGATGTCAACCGATTCTGGCGACCAACCGTCACGCCCACCGATCCCGAATCGTTTCTCGTCTCGCTGCCACGATCTCTCGATTCTTGCTGAGCCCCAACTCTCACGGAACACCATGGCGCCAAAAGGGCGATCAACGCAACGAGGGTCACGATCGGTTCTTGGTCGGCCTTGGCTCGAGCGTGCCGATCCAATCGCATGCCTTGTCGAGCCACCAGCCGAGTTCCTCGGCGTCTCTCAACTGTAGCGCGAACGTCATTGGTGTTTCCTGGGGCTCAACAACATCGGGTCGCGTGCCGATACGACAGGTAGATGCCGACACTAGGAGGGTCATGCTGCGCTCCACATCCGTCTATTCACGCGTCGGGGTCGTGTTGGCATTCCTCGTCGTTGGCATCACGGCGATCGGGATGATGCCAGTCGGATTCGGTGGCACATTGGCCAAAGCTGCCCCCTCCCCACAGGTCGACGAGATCGGGTTCTTCGATCCCACTCA
>JAMBLH010000138.1 GCA_023336875.1 Actinomycetes bacterium | reverse complement strand
GTGATGGCCGATGTGTCGGCGCTTCTGCTGGCACTTTTCTTCGGCGGCGCAGTGTTCGTCCACCTGCGGCGATCGATCGGGGATGTCTCGAACGAGAGCGCGGCGATTCTTGCGGTTCTAGCTGGTGTTGCTGTTGTCGGCTGTGTGTTTGTTCATGAAGCCGGTCATGTGGTGGTTGCGCGAACGAGGGGTCTGTCAGTTCGATCCATCCGACTGTTCATGTTCGGGGGATACACAGTGATCGACGGTGCTGCCGCTCCTCGTACGGAACTCCTTGTGGCGGGTGCAGGCCCCACTGCGTCGTTGGTACTCGGAGCCCTGCTGCTGTCGGGTCCTTACGTTCTCGGGACTGACAGCCTCATCGGATCCACGCTGTGGGTCGTGGGTTTCGCAAGCCTCGCTATCGGCATCTTCAACCTGCTGCCCGGCTTTCCTCTCGACGGTGGCCGCGTCGTTCGGAGCGTCCTCGTTCTCGGTGGGCGGGACCGCGTGCAGGCAACCAGGATTGTTACGACGATCGGTCGCGGACTTGGAGCAGCATCAACGGTCCTGGGGTCGTATCTTCTCGTCATGTTTAACCCATCCGGTTTGTTCTGGCTGGTCGGCGGCTGGTTTCTGATGACGACTGCGGTGTCGGCCGGGAAACGGGAGGAATTGAGCGCTGCATTCACTGGCATGACTGTTGGAGATGTCATGGTCCCCGCAGAAGATGCCGTTGATGGGGATGCCACGATCTCGAACTTCCTGGACCAGCATTCGAGCGGCTCTCGTGTTCGATCTGTTCCAGTACAGATATCGGGCCGAGTCGTTGGCGTCATTGGATCCGAGGAGATCGATTCGATCGCTCCGAGCCGCTGGCCATCGATGCGGGTCCGTATCCTCATGACGAGGATCGGTCCAGGCGATGTCATCGAAGCAGATGCGCCACTTGAAGATGTCTTCCTCAAGCGTGGTGTCACAAGCGGTCGGTTCGTGGTCGTTCAGCACGGAACGGTCGTGGGGATTATTGATGAGCGAACGATCGAGTCTGTGCCGTATTCCTAGGAGAAGTTCACAGTCCACAGTCCACAGGTCACAGTTCACAGTTGGCGACCATTCTTCAAGAGCTGAAGACTATGAACTGTCGACTGGAAACTTCTTCTGGCAGTCCTGTGTCAAGAGTGCCAGAAACACCCTATACTTGGCACTCGTAAGCACCGACTGCTAGATAGATCAAGGAGAGTCGGATGAACCTAAATCCTTTGGGCGACCGCATTGTGGTCAAGCCTCAAGACGAAGAAGAGAGCCGCACAGCAAGTGGCCTCGTGATTCCGGATACAGCCAAGGAGAAGCCCCAACTGGGTGAAGTTCTCGCGGTTGGACCCGGTGAGTTCAGGGATGGGGAACGTATCCCTGTCGATGTAAGTGTCGGAGACGTCGTCTTCTATTCGAAGTACGGCGGCACCGAAGTAAAGCACGATGGTGAGGATTATCTGATCCTCTCAAGCCGCGACGTGCTCGCAATTCTGGCCTAGAAGGGGATACCTAAATGGCAGCTAAAGAAATACAGTTCAATGATGAGGCGCGTCGTGGCCTCCAGGCGGGCGTCGATAAGCTCGCTGACACCGTAAAGGTGACGCTTGGGCCCAAGGGTCGCAACGTCGTCCTCGAAAAGAAGTGGGGCGCCCCCACGATCACCAACGACGGTGTGACGATCGCAAAAGAGGTCGAGCTCGATGACCCATTTGAGAATATGGGAGCGCAACTTGCTAAAGAAGTAGCGAACAAGACCAATGATGTTGCTGGCGACGGTACAACCACTGCAACGGTCCTTGCACAGGCAATGGTGACTGACGGACTCCGTCTTGTTACCGCTGGTGCGAATCCAATGGAGATGCGTCGCGGGATCGAAGAGGCTGTAAACGCAGTCGTCAACGAGATCGAAGAACTCGCGACACCGGTCGGATCAGAAGATCGTGATTCGATCGCCTACGTTGCAGCGAACTCCGCTGCGGATGACGCCATCGGTGCGAACATCGCGGACGCGCTGAGCAAGGTGGGCGGCGAGGGTGTTATCACCGTCGAAGACTCCCAGACGTTCGGTGTTGAGTTGGAATTCACAGAGGGCATGCAGTTCGACAAGGGCTACATCTCTCCGTACTTCATCACGGACCCTGACCGTCAGGAAGCCGTTCTCGAGGATCCCTACATCCTCATCGCGAATCAGAAGATCGGTTCCGTCCAGGACCTCGTTCCTGTACTCGAGAAGGTCATGCAGACGAGCAAGCCGGTTCTGATCATCTCAGAGGATGTCGAGGGCGAAGCGCTCGCAACTCTCGTGGTGAACAAGATCCGTGGCACGTTCAACTCGGTCGCCGTCAAGGCTCCTGGGTTCGGAGAGCGTCGCAAGGCACAGCTCCAGGACATCGCGATCCTCACCGGTGCGACCGTCATCTCTGAAGAGGTTGGTCTCAAGCTCGAAGGTGTGACGATTGAGATGCTCGGTACCGCCCGCAAGGTGGTCATCACCAAGGATGACACGACGATCATCGAAGGTGCTGGTTCAACAGCCGACGTCGAGGCACGTGTGAAGCAGATTCGTCAGGAGATCGAAAACTCTGACTCTGACTGGGACAGCGAGAAGCTCTCCGAGCGTCTCGCAAAGCTCAGCGGTGGCGTAGCCGTCATCAAGGTCGGTGCTGCAACCGAGGTGGAGCTCAAGGAGAAGAAGCATCGTATCGAGGATGCCATCCAGGCAACCCGCGCTGCCGTCGAAGAGGGCATCGTTCCTGGTGGTGGCGTTGCGTTGCTTCGCAGCCAGGCCGCGATCGACAAGCTCCGCGGCAAGAGCGATGACTGGAAGGCCGGTCGCCAGCTCGTGCGCAGGTCGCTCGAGGCTCCAATCCGTCAGATCGCTGTCAACGCTGGCTACGAAGGTGGCGTAGTGGTCGACAAGGTGAAGACGGAGCACACCGGCAATGAGGGCTTCAATGCCGCCACCGGCGAGTACGAGGACCTGATCGCAGCAGGGATCATCGACCCAGCAAAGGTGACGAGGTCAACGCTTCAGAATGCGGCTTCGATCGCTGCACTGATCGTTACGACCGAGGCGCTTGTGGCAGAGGTGCCTGAGGATGCACCCGCCATGCCGGGTGGTGGTCACGAACACGACGGAGGAATGGGCTTCTAACACCCATCACTCCATAGAAGAAGGGGCGTCCGAGAGGGCGCCCCTTCTGCGTATCACAGGCTGATCGTTGCCAAGCCGTCGATCCTCTCGTATGCGGCATCGATGATCTGATCCTCGAGCGATCCAAGCGCTCGAGCCAGAGCCAGTTCCTCACCGATGAGAGGAACATTCGAATCGATTGGGTTCCGTCTCGCCCTCCCGGTAGCGGTGAAATGATCACCCCTCAGATCGAGTACAGCGTGGACCAGTGTGACGGTGTCGTCCTCGTCGATTCCGATCTCGATCGAGATGTGCTTGTGCATGTGGCCTCCTGTGGTCGCCTGTCTCCATCATGCGCCTCGGGGTCTGAAATGACCAGAAGAAGATCGACATATGACATGGGACCCCCGACGAACAATTGGACGGTGGTGCGATCTCCCTCGGTCCGGTCGTATGTCGTATGTCGTATGGGGGATGGCTCAGGACATCGTACCGGATAAGGCTCAGGACATCGTTCCGGTTTCTCGGGGTGTTGGTGTTTCAGATTCTTGCGGGTAGGTGGTCGAGTAGTCCTGTTTGAGCGGTGGGGTGGACCGGGTCGAGGACGGCGGGTTTCATCGGGTAGCGG
>JAMBLH010000137.1 GCA_023336875.1 Actinomycetes bacterium | reverse complement strand
TGGCATCAAAGGCTATGGCATCAAAGGATCGGGTCCGTACTGGTTTGGACCCTGGGTTCCTTCTAGGAATCCTGTCTCGACGAGAGCCCAAATCGGCCCGATGAGCGGGATAAGACTGATGAGAACCCACCAACCGGACTTGTCTCGATCGTGCCAACGCTTGATGCTGATGGCAAGGCCCACCCAGATCACGCCGACATACACGATTGCGAAGATCAACCAACCGAACGATGAATTCATCGCTCCGGCAATTCCCGCGATAACAATCAAAACGACCCAAACGCTCACTGCGCCGAGCCAGAACTTGGCTCGATTGATCCGTCCGTCAAACGCAAATAGAAGGTGTCCCCAGTCGATGTTCTCCACGATCTCCCTTTCGTCGTCAGCGCCACTCTAGCTACCTGCCGGCGCGGAGCACAGTATCGTCAGCGTCCCATGCCAGATCAGACAAAAGACGCATACGAACGCATTGCACGATTCTACGACACCTTGCTTGAGCCAGTGAACGCGCCACTCAGATCAATGGGGTGGAAGCTTCATCCGACGGACGACTCGATGACCGTGCTCGATGTTGGCTGTGGCACGGGCGCCCACCTCGAAGCCTACGTCGAATCGGGTGCCGAGTGTTTCGGGCTCGACGCATCGCCAGCGATGCTCGATCAAGCCTCCGCGCGATTGGGAGAAAGAGCTGACCTCGAACTCGGTGACGCAACCGCTCTCCCCTACAAGGACTCATCGTTCGATTTCGTGTTCACCTCACTCTTTCTCCACGAACTCGATGCCGAGACCAGGAGGTCTTCGCTCTCCGAGATGGCACGCGTCGTCACGCCTGACGGCTTTGTCCTGATTATCGACTACAGATCCGGTCCCCTCCGGGCAAAGGGATACTTGAATCGGTCGCTCTCAACTGCGGCAGAGTTCGTTGCGGGCAGAAACCATTACCGAAACTGGAGAACGTATCTGAACTCGGGAGGAATCCCTGCCGTACTGCCAAAGGTCGGCCTCATGGTCGAACGCGAGAAGATCGTGGCAGGCGGCAATTTCGCGTTGTGGCTGCTGAGGCCGAGCACTCACAGCCAACCTAATACCGAGGATTCGTCCGATCGTTCGCCATAATCAGGAAACCCGCTCGAGGAGGTTTCTATTGGCTGAGATACGAACCCCCTCTGTCAAGATCGAGCAGCCGCCGACGAACAAGGCGACCGCGATCGCTATTGCGGTCGTGGCCGGTTTCTTCGGCGTTGTATTTCTTACACAGATCAACGCGGGCGTATTCAATCTGATGCTGATCATGCTCCTCGCTGGTGTACTTCTGTTTGCCTACAAGGCGATCCAGGTGATAGCGATCGCAGATGCTGAGGGCATCGAGGTGCGCAACCTCATCCGAAGGGCGCGTATCCCCTGGACCAAGATCGATACGCTCACCGTTGGTGCCGCTGGGAGCGAGAACGCTTTGGGCATCACCATCGATCTCAAGGACAGATCCACCATGGCGATCGAGGCAAGCTCAGGTCCGTGGTACCACAAGACGCTGAGCGATGAGACCGTGGCGCGATGTGAAGAGTTCGTCGAAAGGATCGACAAGCTGCGAAGGAACGCCGCAAATGCTGCCGAACAGGCGAACCTGGATGCGGCGGCTTCTCTCACGGTACGTGCAACCGTCGTTCAAGACGCCGATGGGGTCGCAGAGACCATCAACGACGCCTGGCACGAAACATACGCGGAGATCCTGCCCGGCTACAAAGGCTTTGAGAGAGACCCGGCCGATGATGCAGACATGTTGCGAGAGCTTCTCGATGGATCGATAGAAGGCGCAGGCAGTTTCGTAGTGGAGCGCTCGGGAACGATCGTCGGCGCATCAGTGTTTGGCCCAACACACGGCGAGGGTATCGACGGCTACGTTGAGATCTTCATGCTCTATGTACGCGCTGACGAGATCGGCGGGGACGCAAGTCGATGCCTCGTACTACGGACATTCGGTGCAATCCGCGCCTCGGGAGCCGCAGGAATCGTTGGTCACGTCCAAGTGGACAACCGCCGGTTCAGGAGCCAGATCGAACGTATGGGAATTGACCCGCATGGGGAACCAATGGAACAGATATGGCACGGGCTACCTGTGAGAGTTGTTGAGTATCGACTGGCGTTCTAACCCGCCGTATCGAATGAAGCAGCACGCAACGCTTCCCCCATACGGTGACCTTCGCGCTCTCTGAGGGCTACGCGAACCTGTAACTGTTCCATCTTCTGCGCTAGGTGCTTCTCACCGCTCTCAATGGGGTGAACTTCGAGCCAACGCATGATCGAAGCCGCGACCTCGGGTTCGGATCTGTGCTGAACCAGATCGAGCATTCGCCGGACATTCAGCACGGGCATCGATGCGAGAATCGGCTCCCAGTTCTCTGTGATCATCTCCCATGCCATGGCACCTGTGTCACGGTTGCCGATCAGCCTCGCGAGCACCCAGAAGGCGTCCTGGGAGCGGATATCGCCATCGAGGATCATCGTGATCATCTTCTCGGTAGCGGCTGGATCGGGAATCGATGTCGCTGCCCGAAGATACTTGATCGACATCTGGGGGTCACTGGCTCCATCGGACAGCTCGATGAGCTCGGCGAAGTCATCCACAGTTCCGTTGGCGGCCGTGATCATGAGCGCGGCGTCCGCAACTTCCGCGTCGACATCGACACCATCCGAATAGAGCGACCGGGCCTCTTCGATTGTCTCCCGGTCGTTCCCAAGAATCCCGAGCGTCCGAAGCAGCAAACCTCGGAGGGCCTTCGTCCGATCCGAATCATCATCATGTGGCTCCCACCCGAGCTCTTCGGCTTTCTCAGAGACGAACCCGACCACGAATTCGCGCATAGCCTCGCGATCGTCAGGCGAAACCACCTTGTCAAGCTCGCTGAGGCCTCCGATTGCAACGGCCCAGACATCGAGTTCGTCCTCAGCTGTCATGTTCGACACCAGTGACAGGAAATCGGCTCCCATCGCGTCACCCGCGAGCACGTTTGCCAATGTATCCGATACGACGGCGAAACGCTCCAACGGATCACTGTTGGCGAGCCGGCGTCCGACGTCATGTTCGAGGTTGCCCTCGTACAGAACACGGTAGAAGCCCTCTCCACCGGCATTGACGACGATGTTCTCTCCCGCTTCGATGAAGACCGGCTCATCGCCCAGAATCACGGAACCCTCACCGTCGCCAGAGCGGTACAGCACAGGGATGCTCCATGTCTGGTCACCCTGGCCGAGATAGCGGAATTGCTCCTGGCTGATTCTGTAACCACCATCCTCAGCGGACACGGTCACACGGGGAAAACCGCCCTGGAAGATCCACGTATCCATGATCTCGCCGACCGGCTTACCAGATTCGTCCTCCAGCGCTTTCCACAGATCGGGCGTATCAGTATTCGCATACGCATGCGTCTTGAGATATTTCGTGACGCCTGCGCGAAATTCCTCCTCACCCAGGTACTGCTCAAGCATTCGCAGAACAGAAGAGCCCTTCTGGTACGTGAGCACATCGAACATCGCGTTTGCCTCTTCAGGTGAAGCAACTGTCAGTTCCACAGGTCGTGTTGCGTTTAGGGCATCGGTTTCCTGGCTCAACGCCCTGGACGGGGCAAATGCGAGCCATCGTTTCCACTCCGGCCTGTATGCCTCGACGCATTTGATCTCTGCAAAGGTCGCGAATGCCTCATTCAGCCAGATGCCGTTCCACCATTTCATCGTGACGAGGTCACCGAACCACATGTGCGCGATCTCGTGCGCAATGACGTCCGCAACTCGCTCGGCCTCGGCCTGGGTTGCCCTCTCCTCATTGAGAAGCAACGCTGTCTCACGATACGTGATGCAGCCCAGGTTCTCCATGGCGCCGAACGAGAAGTCGGGGATGGCAACCATGTCGAGCTTGTCACCCGGATAGGGGATGTCGTAGTACTCAGAGAAGAACCGCAGCGCGTGCGCTCCAACGTCAAGAGCGAAGGAGGTGAGATGCATATTGCCTGGTGGCGCGATGATTCGAAGTGGCGTCCCGTCCACATCGACAGGATCCGTGGCCTCGAGCTCACCGACAACAAATGCGACAAGATAGGTCGACATCTTCATCGTCTCGGCGAACGTCACCTCCACCTTGCCGCTCTCGAGCTTCATCCGTGACACCTCAGCTGCGTTCGATACGGCCATAAGCCCGTCGTCAACGGTGAGGGTCACGGCGTAGGTTGCCTTGAAGTCTGGTTGGTCCCAGCAGGGAAAGGCTCGCCGAGCATCAGTAGCTTCGAATTGCGTGGTTGCGATCGTCTTCTCAACGCCATCATCGGCTGTGTACACCGAGCGATAGAAACCGCGCAGATCATCGTTCAGGATCCCCGTGAACGACACGTCAATCCGGGCAGAACCAACTGGTAATTCCGACGTGAGCGTCAGCGTCACTCGCTCCTGATCCTCGTCGTACAGGATGCTCGCTTCGTATTCGACCTCGCCAACGGTGACCCGTGCGTTTTCGATTTTCAGCTCGATGGCGTTCAGCACCACACTCGACGTGGCCTCGGCAACATCGACATCGATCCCGACGGTTCCCGTGAACGACGCATCCTCGAGATCTGGAACGATCGAGATGTCATAGTGACTGGGCATGACGGTTCGGGGCAGGCGATATTCAGCTTCACCGGACAAGGATTCCTCCAACAATGGCGGTCAGTGTCGAGAGAATACAGAGCGAGGGGCGCTGGACGTCAGACGACGGCGGCAGTCCCATGCCGTCTCTCGAGCTGGCCACGCACCACGGATCCAATGACCATTGCAACGAAGAGGGCCAATGTAAGGGCATTGAGCATTGCACCCCAACGGCGGAGGTCCCACAATCCGAAAATGTCTCCGATAACTCGCATCGCAACGGTTAGCTGAAGCAGGATGAGCGGTATCCAGAGTGCGCGCGTATATCGAAACGACAGACCTGTGAGAGCGGGAATGATTATCGGGGCGTGCGCCATGATCATTGACATAACAAATCCGAGGAAGAGCGTATGCAGGGCAGCATCGTACGCGACAGACCACGCCTGAAGCCCCGAGACCATCCACAGCATCCCCGACACCGCAAGCCATCCATAGCCCATCAACAGTGCCGAAGCCATGTAGGTCGTGATGCCGCCGAGGCGAACGGTGCGACGAGCAATGTCGTACCGGATCAGCCACAAAGCAACGAGTAGATTCCCGAGTCCTGCGATGCGTGCACCAGTCTCCGGTGCCATCCATGCCACCGTGGAGCCAACCACGACAACCGTTATCGCAGCGACCAATCTCCTCTTCTCTGCGTCTGTCGTCGCGATCATTCGGGCGAGTTCGAGGCGTTCGCCTGCGATCGTCAGTACCAGGAACGCGGACAACCAAGGTATCAGCGCAGCGAAGGACACCCCCATCAACCAGGTGACCGCGGCCAATACCCATGCCACGGCTCCCGTACCCATTACCAGGATGTAGGTCTCTGGCTGTACACGGTATGCCGCACCGAAGATCCCAACAAGGACAACACCGCCGAGAATCAGCAGCAGAGCCACGAGCTCATCGGATACTCCCAGAAGGATTCCTGCCGATGCCCCAGCAGCGCACAAAGGGCTGGCCCACGCCCAGGGGCGACCGATCGCAACAGCTCGCTCCAGACCGATCACCGTACCGAGGAATCCAAGAACGAGGATGAGTCCGTGCGAGCCCGGCGCAGGGGGAGATCCGAGTACCCAGCCAATACGAGTCAGGCCGACCCAGATGCCCACGACCAACGAGGCAACGGCGACAGCCGCTGCAACGCCCGTAATCAACTTGGTCAAGGTCACCCGTTCAGGGTACATGGGCGTGGATTGATCGATCCTGCCAGGAGGCTGTTGATCTCGATACTCTTTGGGACATGAACGGGGATCGGCAACCAGATGGGCGCGAAGCGGCTGCTTGGACTGCACTGGGAGAGGTCATTGACCCGGAACTCGGTCTTCCGATTACGGATCTGGGACTCATCTATGAAGTGGAAGTCGTCGGCAGGACCGTGGTGGTGGACATGACAACCACGACTCCTTTGTGTCCTTTGACGACTTACCTCACTCAGATGGCTGAGTCGAAGCT
Organism: Actinomycetes bacterium; assembly: GCA_023336875.1. Taxonomy (GTDB): domain Bacteria; phylum Actinomycetota; class Acidimicrobiia; order Spongiisociales; family UBA5794; genus B3-G11. Next base: position 1,892 of record JAMBLH010000137.1, on the reverse strand, counting down.
CATTACCATTGAGGGCATAGACGACGTCACTCTCAACACGGTTCACGAACCTCCGTGGACACCTGACATGATGAGTGCCCACGCAAGAACGATCCTCGGCATGCCCACCTGACGGCAGGTAGCCAGCGCCAACCGATCGGCCTACCGATTCTCGACTTCGCCTGTCTCGATGTCACCGATCGATTCACCAAGGATGATCTTGTCGATCGTCTGGGTCAGAAGGCCGAGGGTCACTGGACCTGACACCTTGCCGACCACGATCCCGTCGCGGTCGACGAAGAACGTCTCGGGAAGTCCGAGCACACCCCATTGAAACGCCGTCCTTGAATCCTCGTCGACCGTGTAGATCGTTACTGGACTCCTACCGAGTTCATCCAAGAACGCCTCGGCGTTGCTAGGAGAGTCCTGATAGTTGATCGCGATAAATGTGACGTCGAAATCGGCGTAGTCCGACGCTGCGCTGAGTAATGCAGCGTGCTCTGTCCGACAGCCAAGACACCATGATGCCCAGTAGTTCACGACGCGAATATCGCCGTCAAAGTCTTCAACCGAAACGTCTCCGGTTCCATCCATCAGAGCAATCTCAGAGGTTGGAACCGGCTTTCCAATCAGCGGTGACGAGGAGATGCTCGGATCGGAGCCGAACCGGCCAGCAAATATGACCGCCACAACGACGAACACGAAACCGCCAGCCACAGCCACCCACACCATCCGCGATCCGGGCTGGTCGCTCATTCGGCATCCAATTGGATCAGCAAGGCCTTTGCCGACGACTTGACGTCATCGGGTACACCGTCAGCATCGACGATCGTGGTGAGCGCCCCGATCGCTGCATCGCGGTTGCCGAGCGTGAACTGAATGTTCCCGAGGAACCAAATCGCTGTAATCGATCCTGGCTGGCGCTCGAGAGCAGCTTCGACGTATCCGAGGGCAATATCCGGTCTGCCCGAGATGTAGGTCATCCATCCAATATTGGCGAGGGCCTCAGGATGCTGCTCCTCCTCCAGGATCACCATGTAGTGGTCAAGCGCCTTGTCGAAATCACCTTCCTCGAAATACCTGCGTGCAAGAGCAAGGCGCATGCCAACCACATTCGGGTTCTGCTCAACGACCAGCTCCATCTCCTCGTTCGAGATCTCGGACAGATCGATTGGGCCGTCCCCGGTGATGACGTCGCTCACCACACCCTCAGTGCCAGCAGTGGATGGACCCGTGAGCGAGTTAACCGCGAAAACACCAATCACCGTAATCGCGACCACCACGATCGCGGTCCCAACAAGAGCCCGCGCACTCACGCGTCCTTCCTTCAGGCGTCCCCCCTTCAGGGGGGACAGGCGAGTGGGAACGCCCTGCGAGCCAGGGGGGACCGCGAGCCCGCGAGCACCGTCCGGCACAGGATCGCCACCGCGTTCTATCATGAGGGAGTCAAGCTCGGCGACGTACTTCGTTCGAAGCGTCTCAGCCGTGGCCTCGTCGAGATCACCGGCGGCAACCTGTCGATCAACATCCTCGAGCTCCTCGATCACGAGTTCGATCTGTTCCTGATTCCGGTCAGCCATCACGCACCTCGCTCTTCGAGGTGCGTCGTTTCATGAGTAACACGGCTCCGCCACCGATGAGCAGGGCCGCGGCGGGAATTGCCCACAGTGCAACCGACCAAGCCGTTGTGGATGTGTCCAGGATGAAGGAGTCACCGAAATTCGCTGCGAACTCGTCGATGATCTCCTCATCGGTCGCTCCCGCCTCGACCTGCTCGGCAATGAGCGCCCGATAGTCGGCAGCGACACTCGCCTGAGAATCCGCGAGCGACTCACCGTTGCAGAACGGGCACCTGATGGAGGCCGACAGCGACGCCACCCTGTCCTCTGCTGAGGCATCGGCCGTGGGTCCCG
>JAMBLH010000136.1 GCA_023336875.1 Actinomycetes bacterium | reverse complement strand
TCTACCGTCCACCCCTCTACCGTCTACCGCTCTTCTTTCCAGGGTCGCTCTCACGTCCGTGATATCTGTGGGACAGGTTTTGGACGCCCGCCAATAGCACCAGCCCGTGGGAAGGAAGAACAGTTGGAAGAACGACAATCCGAGGGCCAGGTTGTAGGGAGGCGGCAGGCTCCGTCGCATGATTTCCGCCGTGACCGCGGTGAGCGCGGTGCCTGTGGCACGACCCAGCCCGTTGACGAAATTCCCAACGCCGAACACGGTCCCTCTGTGCTCGGGCAGGTTGACGTCAGAGATCAACGCAAACCAGTTCGGTGAGTCAGCTGAGGTGAGTGCAAGAGCTATCAGCGCTGTGAGGAACGCGGCTCCCACCCACGGGTTCGTGACGATTGCACTCAGGACCTCTGGAATGAACGTGCCCGTGCTTGCTCCATCAGTCACCTCGAGTCCACGCAGCGGTATCCAGAAGAACACAAGGAAGAAGGGGATAGCCCCGAGGATGCCTATCGCTGACACATAGGCGCGGCCTGAGAGGTTCCTGCGTTGCCACCGGTCTCCGATGTGGCCGAAAAGGATTGAGAAGAGCGCACCTATCGTGAAGAGCGCTGCGAAGAGCCCACCAACCTGTTGTCCTGTTGCTTGGGAGTATCCCTCAGCGATCACCTTCTCCTGGTACAGCAGTGGTACCCACACAAGGGATCCATAGGCAACCTGGGCAGTGAGGCCCTGGAGCACGAGCCATCGGTTGGTCCTGGTGTTCTTGAGCTCCCGAACCTGGGCAAGGTTGATCTCGTAGTCATATGTACCGCCATCCGCGTACATCTTCTGAAGCTCTGGCTCCCTGAACCCCCTTGGTGTGTCGAAGGTGGTCAGGAAGAGCAGTGAGAACACGAAACCAGCGCCCGCAAGGATGAAGAACGGTGTTGAGTGGTTGTAGGCGCCGGTCTGGGAGGCGAGGAGCGACCCAAGGAGTGTGCCGATGCCCTGGCTCAGTCCCCAGAAGGACATGGCGAGCCCTCGCCGCTTCGGCGCAATAAGATCAGACACGACAGAGAAGCCAACGGATGCGATCGATCCGAGGCCGACACCAGCAACGATCTGAAGCCCGAAGAGCACCCAATACGACGTCGTGACACCAGAGAGTCCGATTGCGACCGACCAGATGATCGTGCCCCACATGAGCAGTCGCTTGCGGTCCCTCGAGTCAGCGAGGTATCCCCAAAAGACAGCCGTCACAGCGGTGACGAGTACCTGGACTGCTGTGAGGATGCCGATGGCGGCGGTGGTCACACCAAACGTCTCTCGAAGCTGCGGGACCATCGATGGGATGATCGCGATTGCCGCGTTGTCGAGTGACGCGAGGATCACGAATACAACGATCGTGTAGATCACGTAGGCGTGGCGAGGCTGTGTGCTCCCTCGAGCCGTGACGGTCATGCCTCCATCGTGCCAGAGACGCCCGCGCTAGTGAACAGGTGGCTCCTCGGCAGACTGCGAGCCAGCGGCTGGAGGTTCGACGGGTGGATCCTCATCCACGATCGTGTCATCTGTGCTCTCAGGTGGCGCGGTTGGCGGTGAGTCCGTGGCTGGCGGTGCAGACGCGGCCGGTGGTGCGGACTCTGGCGGGTCCGTTGTTCCGCTTCCGAACGGTGCCCAGGTAGCCATGAAAAGGCCGAGCACGATTCCCAGGATCGGCAGGATCCATATCAGATGTGAATCGAGCGGAATCACACCGAACAGGAACAGGGTGACGGCGCCGAATAACCCGAAGAAGAAGCCGCTGATGACACCGAGGAATGGTCGACCCTTCATCACGCCACCCCCTTCTTCTTGAATCCCGCACCAATGACCCCTGCACCGAAGAGCACGGTTCCGGTTACTGCGATGATCCCTGCAGCGCCCGGGTCGCCCTCGATCGTTACCTTGACCTGGCCAGTGCATTCTGCCCCGCCCTGTTGGTGGCTCGCCGAGAGCAGGATGTCACCCGTTCCCTTGGGTACCCATGAGGGGACCTCGTAGATGTACGTGCCGCTGGCACTCACCTCAACGGTCTCTCCGCCCCAAGGGACAATAGGGATCGTGCCCAACCCGGCTACTTCGGCGCTCAGGCCACCCTCGAACGGTATCGGTTCGTCTGGCACAGGGATATCGATGAGTCCCTGATAGAGGGCTGAGTCCTGGGCAGGTATGACGCTTGCCGGATCAAGTGGTTGCTCGGCCCTGATCGTCACGTCATTCGAGAACTCAACGCTACCCGAGCAGGGACCAGTCACCACGGCCCCAGCGGGCGCCGAGAGTGTGGCCACGGTCAATACGGTCATTGTTCCGAGAACGATCACTGCACCAAATCTGCGCGTACGAACCATGGTTGTTCCTCCTCAGATACCACTGTACGCGACGGCACCCCTGATGTGTCGGAAATCCGTGGCCGCTACGATCATCGCATGTCTCGGATACTCGAAGTTCCAAGCAGTGTGTGGCGACCAGACGAGACCACGGTCGCCGAAACGAACATCGGTGGCCTGATGGCATCGCACGGTTTCTCCTCATTCGAGGAGCTTCACAAATGGAGCGTCTCAGACCCAGAGGCGTTCTGGGGCGACGTAATCGCGGAGCTCGGCATCGAGTTCTCAGTGCCCCCGACGCACGTGCTTGGCTCATCGAATCCAACACATCCGGACTGGTTGCCACACGCGCAGATGAACATCGTTGTTTCATGCCTCGACAACGACCCAAGCTCGGCGGCGATCATCTCTGGCGGATCGGACGGGCTCATCACAACGACGGTCGGCGAGCTGTCGTCACTGGTTGCCAACTTCGCAGCGGGGCTCGAGCGTGCTGGATTTTCGGATGGAGACGCCATCGCGATCGTGATGCCCATGAACATGGAAGCCGTCGTGGCCTATTTGGGCATCATTGCTGGTGGAGGCGTTGTTGTGTCGATCGCTGACTCATTCGCACCGGACGAGATCGCAGCGCGTATTGCAATCTCACACGCGACAGCTGTTGTCACGCAGAGCGGAACAATGCGTATGGGCAGGAACATGAGGCTGTACGAGAAGTGTGTCGAGGCAGACGCACCAATGTGCATAGTCCTCGGTGGGCAGGATCTGAGAGCCGGAGATGTTGGGTGGGCCGAGTTCGTTGTACCGGCCGGAACGCTCGAGCCTGTGATGGCACCAGCCTCGGCGCACATCAACATTCTCTTCTCGTCAGGTACCACAGGCGAGCCCAAGGCCATTCCGTGGACTCAGACGACACCGATCAAGGCTGCAATGGATGGCAGATACCATCAGGACATACGTCACGGCGACGTCGTCGCGTGGCCGACCAACCTCGGCTGGATGATGGGACCGTGGTTGATTTTCGCGTCCCTTCTCAATGGAGCAACGATTGCGCTGTACAACGATGCGCCGACGACTCGGCGGTTCGTCGAGTTCGTCGAGGATGCTGGCGTCACGATGCTTGGCGTCGTTCCCTCGATCGTTGCGGCGTGGCGATCCTCTGGAGCGCTGCAGCCAGGTGACTGGACATCTGTGCGGACTCTCTCGTCGACCGGCGAAGCATCGAACGCAGATGACTACCGATGGCTCATGGAGATCGCGGGTGCAGTACCTGTCATTGAATACTGTGGTGGGACGGAGGTCGGCGGAGGCTACGTCACATCCACGGTGCTCCATCCCGCAATCCCAGGTTACTTCAGTACGCCTGCCCTAGGTCTCGATCTGGTGTTGATCGACGACGAAGGCAAACCAGGTGATGAGGGTGAGGTGTTTCTTGTTCCGCCGTCGATAGGACTCTCGACCGAGCTTCTCAACCGAGACCACGATGCCGTGTATTACTCCGACGTACCGGATATCGGCAAGCCGCTGAGGCGTCACGGCGACCAGATGGAGAGGATTGGCAACGGCTATCTGAAGGCTCTGGGGCGGGTTGACGACACCATGAACCTAGGTGGGATCAAGATCTCGTCAGCCGAGCTCGAAGGCGCGCTCGAAGGGCTAGAAGGGATCGCCGAGGTTGCAGCAGTTGCGGTTCCGCCGGTCGGAGGAGGACCGGATCGGCTTGTGGTGTTCGTCGTGCTCACCAGCGATGCCCCTGAGATGGCCGTCCTGCGCACGGAGATGCAACAACGGATCAGG
>JAMBLH010000135.1 GCA_023336875.1 Actinomycetes bacterium | reverse complement strand
CCCCCCCTGAAGGTGGGACGAAAGAATGCCGCACAGCAGGTCCAAGGATCTCCTACAGGAACGCGCCGAGCCACAGGCCCGCTGCGGCGGCCACAAGGCCTGCAACGAGCGGGATCGCAACGATCGCCACAGCCATTCGCCTGGTGGGTGCTTCGTCGATATCGACCATCCATGTGGAGAACGTCGTGAAGCCTCCAAGGAGGCCAAGGGTCAGGGGCTCGGTCGCAATAGCAACTTCGTTGGCCTCAACAATTCCAACAACCAATCCGAGGAGGAAGGAACCCGCAATATTGACAATCGTGATGCCGGATGGGAATCCAAGCCGTGTCCTGGGAATCATGGACGCGATCCCGAAACGCGCGACGGCTCCGAGCCCGCCACCAATCGCAATGAGAAGCGCAGTCATGGTGCGGAGACGAATCGTCTGCCTTGGATCGCAGCAATCAGCCCTATGCCCACAGTGCCCGTCACGTAGAGGAGTCCGACCAGCCACGACCCGGACTGGAATAGCTCAATCGACTCGACGCTGAAAGCTGAGAATGTGGTGAACGAACCAAGCAGGCCCACTCCCACGAAAGCCACCATGGGCGTCGACCACGGTGCAGCGTGCCGGACTCTCTCTCCGAACCATCCGAGAACGAGGGCACCCGCGACGTTCACCACGAAAACTGCGAGAAGGCCGAACGATCCGGCGCCAACAAGGACCTGACCGACGGCAACCCGCAACAACGTGCCTGCGGCGCCACCGAGGAACACGGCGAATATCAAACGGAATTGAGAATCCATGAATTGGAGAAGGTACCAGTGTCCGTGCAGCACATGGGCTACAGTCTCGATTGCTCTATACAGGAGGACCAATGAGCGATAACAGTACAGATGGCCTGGGAGGCCTTTTCGACTTCTCTTTCGAGAAATTCATCACACCTTCGATCGTGAAGATCGTCTATATCGTGGTCATTGTGATGGCCGGTCTGTGGTGGCTTTCACTGATCTTCTTAGGAATCAGCGCTGGCGGCATCGGTGGCTTCCTCGGCGGGCTCATCTTCGGTGGTCTGGCGGCGCTCCTCATGGTGCTCTTCTATCGCATCTTCCTGGAGCTCACGATGATCCTTTTCCGCATCCACGACAACACGGACGTAATGGCAAACAAGCAGTAGCACATTCGAGCCTGCCGTCGGTTACGGTCGGCAAAGCAAACCGGAACGACTGGCGACGCTACGTTGCCAGTCGTTCCTCGTTAGGCATCGCACTCGCTCTCGGTATCCACGACACTCTCGTTGGTATCAAGACCTGAGAACACCTTTGCAACCTTTGACCTGATCCGTCGGACGTTCGGTATGGGGTGGAAGAGATGATCCCGCTCCGTCTCCCAATAGGCGTGAGTGAAGCCAACTGTCTGGATATCATCGATGTCGAGGCTGGCAGCAGCTCCGATGAACTCGGAGGCGAACGACCGAGGCACATCCGTCACCACCGAATTCTCCACGGCGTCGACAATTGCAGGGAACGACCGGAGAAGCGTCACCGCGTCAGCTTTCGCAGCGACACCGCGCAACATGCAGCGTTGACGCTCCATCCGCGTGTAGTCGCTTGAGCCCTTGCGTGCCCTTGCGTATGCAAGGGCCTCAGGACCGTCCAGATGGTTCCATCCCACATCAACATCGACCTTTGCCCACGGATCCCCTTCTCGCGGTGGCGAAACCTCAGACTGCAGCGGCTTGCGGACGTCGACGTCGATGCCACCGATCGCGTCCACCAGGTCAACGAAGGCGGCCATATCCACCAGCACGTAGTAGTCGATCTCGACACCCATCAAGTGCTCGAGAACATCACGCAGCGCAGCCATTCCGGGGTCGATCTCGTCAGGGTACGTGCCGGTCCATTTCCTCGTTACCGGATACAGAGCGTTCAACTGTTCAGGAAAGCACTTGCAACTCCGCCACACCTTTGGCTCCTCTCCCTCTGCGACGGGCGCGGGTTCGGGAGCGAGACGTCGCTCGTAGTCGACGAACGCGTTCTGGAAGCGACGCGGCAGGGGGATCGAGCCCATGTTCCGTGGAAAGCCAAACAGGGCTGCCTTCCCCGTACCGGTGTGCAGCGATGCAACGATCATCGAATCTGTGCGCAACCCGCCCCTTCCCGGACCTGCATCACCCCCAGCGATGAGAACCGTGATCCGGCTGGCCCCAACACGTTCGTTGAATGGAAGAAAAGGCGCGTCACTTCTGGTGACGCGTTCACTCGCAATGCGCACTCTCACAGCGATTGCCTCAGGGTCCCACATCTCGGGGTCGAACGAACTCTCGCGTTCGATCAAGGGAGCCGCCACGACCGGATCCGGCACGATGTCGGCGTCAGTGCCGATAGGAATCACCGGCTCACGACGCTCCGGAGCGTCATCCACGAACACAACGGATACGAGCGTCACAGCATCGAGGGTGTATTTGCCGATAATGACGTGCGGGGCAACCATGAGCATCACGATCATCGCCCAGCCGACAGCGAATGCCAGAGCGCCTGGACCCCCAACTGAAGTCTTGGCGAGACGATACGCGTCCACGGCCGCACCGATGCGCCAGACAAGTCCGATGATGTTCAGCCAGAAAACGCTCCAGAGGACGCTCGGATCGAGCGCGGCACCAACGATGTCCACCACCGAGAGATCAAGACTCCATACGGCGAGAATCGAAGCAAGCACCACCGGAGAGAACCACACCATTGCACTGATGTAGTGGCGGGAGAACGTCTGGCCCAACCCCGGAACGGCAGCGCTCAATGCGGCCGCGAGCATGGGCCGGTACGCGGACCGCTTCGATCCGACACCTGCCGTCGGTGAACCGCCATCGGTGGTGTGACTGGTCATTGTGCCCTCGGAATGCCCTGTGCAGCATTCGTACAATAGCCGCAGATTCGACCATCAGAGAGCGAGCCGGAACGCCGAACCCTCGATATCGACCGAGCAGAAACCCCTTACT
>JAMBLH010000134.1 GCA_023336875.1 Actinomycetes bacterium | reverse complement strand
CTAGCCGTGTGCACACCTCCCGCCCATATCAGGCTGGGAGGGAGTGGTTCTTGCTCAAGGGCGAAGTTGTCTGTTCCTGACCTGCGTGTTGTCGTCGCCGACGATGACTTCGGGCATGCCGAACTGGTCCCCGGCCCCGCCTCAAGAACGCTCGAAGGGGAGTTCGATCCGTCGCCCCAGCCCCGTGATATCCGCTGCCGGTCAACACCAGCCTTGTCCAATCACGACCCGCTGGCGATGATGCTCAGACGGGCATGGCGGGAGCCGGACGACGCGTTGATCGGGCGGCAAGGGCGAGACCGACAATGATCAGCGCAATCCCGAACCAGGCCACAGACCCGGGCCGCTCGGCGAGCACGATGACTCCGAGGAAGGTGGCGGTCACCGGCTCTGCGAGCGACAGCGTGCCGGCAATACTCGGGTCCGTGTCTCTCAAGCCGGAAGAAAACAGCAGGTAGGCCAGTGCCAACGTCGCAAAACCGAGCCACAGCACCATGACCGCACCGTCTACCTCGCGCACGAACGACAGGTCCTGAGACAGCGCCACCGGAGCAACTCCGATAGCGGCGATGCTGAACACCGTCGCGGTCGATTGGCGAATCGAGCCGAGTTGGGCCAGTCGGGAGGTGCTCACGATGTAGCTCGCATATGACGCTCCTGCAGCGAGCGCCATGAGCACGCCCACACCATCCACTGACGCGTCCCGAGTTGAAGCCGCGAGGATTGCCAGCCCGACCACGGCCGGAGCGGTCGCGACGACCCACCTCGAGCCCGGCCACGTCCGGGAAAGAACCGCCTCCGCAACACCGACGAACACCGCTGCGGATCCGAGGGCAAGAAGCGTGCCCACCGCAACGCCCGTACGGGACACAGCGGAGAAGAAGAACAGCTGAAACGCCGCCACTCCGATCGCTGCGAACAGAGTGACCGGTCGAACGACCGAGCGCCAGCCGGAGTCGGTCTTGTGCAGCACGGCGACGACTACCAGCACTGCAGCACCGAGCAGGAGCCGAAGCGAGCCGACCGCCAGCGGGCTCGCGGTAGAAGGACCCAGTGCCTGAGCGGTACCGGTCGTGCCCCACAAGATCGAGGCGAACAGGATTAGCCGGGTTCCACGCATCGCCGGAGCGTACAACGCTCCGCTCGACGGTCCATCCAGCGTTTCACAGCGTCTCGCGCGCGAAGCGCGCGATTATGTGGTCGGGGCGGTCAGCGTGGTCGGTACGCGTCTCTGCGGTGTTGCACTCGGTGGATCAGAACGACCTCGTCTTCTTCGAAGATCTCGTAGATGATGCGGTAGTCGCCACGCCGCGCCGACCACAGACCCTCGAGTTCACCAACCAGCCGCTTGCCGAGGCGATTCGGATTCTCAGCGATCGGCCCGAAGATCGACTCCAACGCAGCCTGGCGCACCTTGTCAGGGAGCTTGTTGAGATGATGGAGGCCCTCAGCCGTGATCTCGATCTCGTACACGCATCGACCTCAGACGTGGTCCTGAAGACGCAGCCGCTTGCCTTGTTCAGCGTCCGTGCGTGACCGTCGAAGCGACTCCATCAGCTCATCGTCTCTGAGGATGTCGAGCGTTTCTTCAAGGGACTCGAGGTCGTCGGGGCTCAATAGGACGAACGACGGTCGCCCGTTGCGAGTGACCAGAATGCGGTCATGCTGGCGTTCTACCCGGTCGGCTAGTTCCGACAGATGGGCCTTGACTTCAGAGAATGGAAGCGTGTCACTCATTTGGAGACATCGTAGGTCAAAATATTGACCCATGCAAGAAGGTCAATTGCGAAAGCGGCACGGTCGACTGTGAGGGGAGCATTCCCCTCACCTCCCACCAATTCGCGGCGCTTTTCGGTGTTTCGACACCAAGAGCGCAAGGTCAGGGACCCATGAGTTCCACCCTGCCCTCGATGTCCAACCAGTGATCTCTGCCGTGCGAAGGTAGATCAGGGGGCTTCCCCGGCTTGGCAATACGACGAACACGTCGACACACCAAGGGTTTCAGCACTCATCGATACTCATCGACTCGCGTCGTTTCTCAACGAAACGCGTCCTATGCGCGTCCTGGCACTCGCAACGATGGGCGAAACGAGGCCTTCAGCCCCGCCGGCCACATCCAGCGTCAACGCCGACGGCGTTCTGGTTCGCCCTGGGTTTGATGGAGACCAGAGTCTCCACTATTCCCAGGGCGAACCAGAACGCGGAGTGGAGCTATAGGCGGCCGACCCCCAAACGAGGGCTAGCCCTTGCGACACAAGGGCTACTTCATGGTGGAGGTGAGGGGATTTGAACCCCTGGCCCCTACGTTGCGAACGTAG
>JAMBLH010000133.1 GCA_023336875.1 Actinomycetes bacterium | reverse complement strand
TGCGCCTGGTCGCCTCCGAGCAACTCCGCAAGGGAGGCGCACCCAGATCCACGAGTCCACAGAACAGTGGGACTCCACATGTTCACGATATTCGAACCGGAGTCTCGAAGCCCTGAGGCTTGATCGCTAGGACGGAGCAGTCGACACGGCTGAGGATCGTCTCTGCTGTATTTCCGATGATCAATCCAGCAATACCGCTGCGCGCCACGGTACCCATGACGATCGTCGTGATGTTTCTGCGGAATATCACCTTTCGAATGACCTTGCCAGGGCTCCCTTCGAGGAAATGGACAATCGTGTCCGCCGGCAGTTCATGTCGCTCCAGCAATGCCGTCAGGTTCTCCCGATGTTGGGTGAGCGTCTCTTCGCGGAAGGCATGCTGATCCGATGTGGACACACCAAATCCCGCCCCCTGAGGTACGTTCCATGCATGTACGATGTGGAGTGGAACATCCTCGTGCCTCGCGAGACCCACTGCAAGAGCGAGCACATCGTCGTTGAGGAGTTCCTGTGTCGGCTGTAGAGGATCCGGATCGACGGCGGCAAGTATGCGCTGCTCGTGTTCGATTGATGGGGTCATCAGCCAGACAGGACACGGTGCCTTTCTCAGCAGATGATGTGTGGTGGAGTCATATCCCTCTTCGGCATCAGCAACGATCACCAGATCATGGTCCTCCTCCAGAACCCGCCGGATGATCTCGATGTGGCGCTCTCCTGGCACCACGACCGTTTGAGGGGTGGCCCCCACAGGGACCTCACTGCTTCCCAGCATCTTGTCGATCCGTTCGTAGCTGTTGGTGACGAGCATGTCCTGCAGGTCGTACAGGCCGTGCTCAGTCTCGAACATGCGTCTTCGCTGGGGAATGGAATCCACCACGTCCATCACGGTGACCACAGCACCGTTGCGAAGCGCGAAATCTGCGGCCTTCTCATACGCTTCGCCTGCAAGAGGTTGTTCAGCTGTGACAAATAGGATGTTCTTGAATCGCTGCATCTGGGCTCCTTCCTGATCTGGAGCTCTCACTGCCGATTGCTTTTCTGGCAGAGGGCACGACCGACGCCGTCACCGACATGTGTCACCTAACTCACGATAAACATATCACATATGAGAGATATCGGCAGAGGTATGTGCCAGATCGGCGCAAATGCGTGTGGTCGGAGATTTAGGAGTCGATCCCCGCATCTGAGAAGAGGGCGAGCAGCATGCCAACCTCGACGTCCTGTTCGTGAGGATGACGTAGGCCCACGCCAAGACTCACCTCGTAGCGGTTTCGCCGCCCGACCTTTTCGTGGGTGAGGTACCCACCCTCCTCAAGCTCAGCGACGATGCGCTGTGCGGACCGCTCAGTGATCCCAATTGTTGCAGAGAGGTCGCGCAACCTGATCTCGGGGTCCGAGGAGATCATGACAAGAACGCGGGCATGATTCGTGAGGAACGTCCATGGTCGATTGTCTGTGCTGGTCATCACTTCTCCACAGCGGTATCAAATACGTTACGCATGTCATGATACAGCCAACCCAGGTTGGGACCGAGCAACGTGCTGAACTCGCCGAAACGGGACAAAGCCATTGACCATTTTGTACGCTACTGATATCCTGTATTTAATAACAGGTATTATGCTTCGTATGAATCAGGCAAGCGTGATAGCAAGGAGGAAACCATGAAGCGGTTCCAGAACATCCTCTTGGTCGACCCGGCGGATGGAACCGATATGGGTCCAGCAATGGAGCGGGCGACGGAGTTGGCTCTGCGCAACTCGGCGCGGCTCACTCTTGCGAGCACAGTGGAAGAGATTCCCAAGCGGCGCGCGAAGAGAGCCAAGCGCCAAGGTCTCGACCTCCAGGCCACACTTGTTGGAGAGAGAAGGAGAAAACTCGAGCAACTCGCAGACAAGTATGGTGTCGACCAGCTTCGAATCGCCGTGGCCGTCGAAGTTGGCGTTCCATTTGTCGAGACGATTCGCCGAGTGATCACGATCAATCACGACCTCGTGATCACGCCCGAAGAGGCTGGAATCGCTGGATTTGCACCCAGAACCAAGCATCTTCTTCGCAAATGCCCCTGCCCTGTGTGGGTGGTTCGCCCCACCAGGACACAGCACACGAAGATACTCGCCGCTGTAGGTCCGGACGAGAAGGAGAGCGGTCCCCTGAACAAGTTGATCATGGATCTGGCGACATCTCTTGCAATTCTCGACGCAGGAGAACTTGAGGTCGTCCATACCTGGATATTCGAGGGTGAGTCCTCGTTGCGATCAAGTCCGCATGTCTCGATGGCGTCGACTGAGGTGGATCTCATGGTGGAGGCCACTCGAGATGAACATGCAGAGGCCCTCAGCACGCTTGTGGATCGATACGATCTGACAGCTATCGACCACACCGTGCACCTGATCAAGGGTGCGCCGGAGAAGATCATCCCGCCACTGGTCATCGAGAAGAACGTCACATTGATCGTGATGGGGACAGTTGCACGCACAGGTATAGCCGGACTCGTCATCGGCAACACAGCCGAGCGGATCCTCGACACAGTCGACTGCTCAGTTCTTGCGGTTAAACCACAGGGATTCGTGACCCCGGTCACCGTCGAGACCTGAGTGCCCTGCACAAGGTGGATCGCGACCGAACTCCCTCGCCGGGAACACCACCAGAGAGGAGGTCAGGTGAAGAGGAGAACTCAGGCGCTGTGGGCCCTGGGATACCTCGGCGCAACGTTGGTCCCCTCGCGGTCATCCTGGCAGGCCCACTGACGCCACGACGCGGATTCTGGATCGAGATGGTCGCTGCAGCGGCCCTGTTCGCCATGTGAGTTTCGTGGGAGAAAGAGAGAGGTAGTAACTATGAATACCGAAACCAGAAAGATTCTTGTCGGTGTCGATGGTTCCGACGCTTCGATTGAAGCATTGAAGTGGGCGGCTACGCTCGCTGAGCACCTAGGTATCACGGTGACCGCAGCGGTGGCATGGCGCAATATCCTCAAAGTGGATCACTCTGCCGGAGGCACCCCCGCACGCCCCCCAGACGACATCGAGCACCAGCTCGACGAGCTGCTCCACGAAGCCGCAGATTCTGCCGGGGTTGAGAACATTGAGTATCTGAAGCTGCGGGGACCGGCTGCAGATGCGCTCGAGGAAGCATCGAGACGGCCCGATGTGGCACTCCTCGTCGTCGGTACGAGGGGTCTCGGACCAATAGCAGGCCTCATGCTCGGATCTGTCAGCCGAAAGCTCCTTTTCAGCGTCACGCGGCCGCTCGTTGTCGTGCCTCAGGTTCAAGGTCCGATGGAGGTCGATCACGTGGTCGTCGGACTCGATGGTTCGCCGGTCTCTGAGGCCGTTGCGGCCTGGACCGCAACCCTGTGCTCAGGTCTGGGCGCAGCGGCAACGGTCGTGCGTTGCATCGACCCGGGCGCCGAGCACTCGGTGGAACGACTCGACGAGATGATGACCGTGTCACACCTCAGCTTCGACAAGGATCACTGCGCCGTGTTCCGCGGTCTCGGTGTTTCCTACGAGCCAGTTGTGACGAACGGGGACCCTCGCATCTGCCTCATCGAGACGGCACGCAAGAACGGTGCGGGTCTGATCATCGTTGGTCAACACGGCTCGGGTCAGTTCGCCGGGCTCGGAGGGACGGCATCGTACCTCGTTCGACACAGTCCGCTGCCGCTGGCAATCATTCCAATGGCATCCGACCTCAAGGCCAGCGCATAACCACAAGGAGATCCCAGTGAAGCGATTCAAGAACATACTCCTGGTAGCCGAAGCCGATGCATTCACCGCCGAGGCGTTCGCGTACACCCTGAATCTCGCCGAGAGGAACAACGCTCAACTCGGTGTTGTCGACGTCATTGACAGGATGCCACATTCGGGATACGACGACCTTGAGGACCTCTGGTCCGGAATGAGAACGGAACAGATCCGCAGCATCGTCGGCGATCATGCCTACAAGGCGGAGCCGATCACAATCGGTGTCGGAACTCGGTTCATCGAGATCATCCGACTTGTACTCAGCCAGGGCTACGACCTGGTTGTAATCCCTGACTCGGCCGAGGGATACAGCAGCACTACCTTGCATCTGCTGCGCAAGTGTCCCGTCCCGGTGTGGGTAATGAAACCGGGCCATTCTGTCCCTAACCGCATCCTCGCTGCGATCGACCCGGACCCCACAGATCCGGTGCGAGTCTCACTCAATACTCTCGTGCTTGATCTTGCGACGTCTCTTGCGCGGCGTACCAATGGCGAGCTCTCGATCGTCCATGCGTGGAATCTCCCGGGCGAGACGGCACTTCGCGAGGCGGCTCTCCTCGGCCATCCAAATGCAGTTACGAGGATTGCCCAGGCGCGTCGCGCTGCCGAGGAGAGCGCACGGCACAACACAGATCTACTCCTTGATGGATACGATCTTGCGTCGTTCTCTCACCGTATTCACATCGTCAACGGCATAGCAGGAGAGGTGGTCCCAGACGTCGCCGCATCGTGCAACATGGATCTCATTGTGATGGGCACGGTTGCACGCACCGACACGCCGGGACTGTTCATCGGCACCAACGCCGAAACGATCATCGACAATGTGGCAATCCCTATCCTCGCAGTCAAACCAAGCGGATTCACAACACCAGTGGAGCTCACTGGTACCAGGTAGCCGAGTCGCTGCACTCAAGACTCTGGATGGTCCGTGGGGTCCGCATCGGGACGAGACCCCCAAATCGTCACTATCGCGTCATCCGCAAGTCCCTGCCCTGCCTCTTCGTAGAGGTTCCGCGCGACGTCAACTCCTGCATCCTGCAATTCGATCACCTGGTCGGGGTATCTCGCAATCGCTCCGATCTGGGCATCGGGTAGGTACTCCTTTGTACGCGCAACGCACTCGAGATTCGATGTGTGGTTATCGGTTGCAACCACGACCAACTCGACCTCGTCCCGAAATCGGAGTCTTTCCCAGAAATCTCGGTCGAGTGCATCACCTCGGATGACATTCCTTCCCTTGCCTGTGTGGAACGTTGCTGAACGCTCACTGCGATCAACCCCAACCACAACAGCACCACGCCGATGGGCAATCTCATCGTACGCTCCCGCCCCGACCCGACCCATGCCGAGGATCAGGACGCGTGCCTTTCCGCAGTCGAGAACCGCGTCCTCGGGCAGCCGAGGCAGTCGCTCGAACATCTTGAGGCGATCCGCGAGAATTCCATGCACTGGATATCGGATCGTGTTGCCGATGGACGCGACAACAAACGACCCTGCAACGGCGACAGCGATTCCAGACACCCACTCCTGCTCGAGGTACCCGGCAGCGAGACTCGCACTCGCGACGATCAACCCAAACTCGCTGTAGCTCGACAAGGTCAACGAGGAGTGCAGGGCGGTGCGAGTCCTCAGCCGGAAACGGGTGAAGAGGACAAAGAACATTGCTCCCTTGACAGGGATGAGGAGCAGCATCACTCCTGCAACGACATACGCCGCGATCGGCGGGGTACCCGCGAGCCCTATTGAGAGGAAGAAGCCGACGAGAAACAGATCCTTGAAATCGAGCAGGCGATCAGCCATCTCGCCAGCCTGTCTATAGGGCGAGACAGCAATCCCGGCAAGCAGCGCACCAAGCTCAGGTTTGAGGCCGACAAGCTCAAAACCGCCAGCTCCGATACCAACGGCGAGCACGAATCCGAGCAGGACGAAAAGCTCGCCGTGCCCTGTGCGGGCTGTCAGCCAGCCAAAGGTGGGACGCAGCGCAACAATGACCAGGACCATTGGCACGGCCATCCACGTGGGGGAGGTGCTTGCGGTGAAGGTAAGGAACACAACCGCGAACACATCCTGGATGATCAGAACACCAACCGCTGCACGGCCAGCGAGGGATCCGGTCTCGTTCATCGATTCGAGGAGTTTCACAGCAAGGACAGTGCTCGAGAACGAAAACGCGAATCCCAGCAGCATGGCTTGTTCGAGATCCAGACCGCTGGCGAGCGGAAGACCGAGAGCTCCAATGCCAAGCAGCACACCCGCGGTGACCACGGAGATCGTGATCATCTGGATCGTTGCTGTTCCCCAGACGGCGGGCCGAGCAAGGAAATGGACGTTCAGCTTGAGGCCGATCGTGAACAAGAGCAGGTAGACGCCGATCTGTGCGAGCGTCTCGATACCTGTTGTGGTATCGAACCCCATGGCGTGCAGCACAAAGCCGGCAACGAGGTAGCCCACGAGAGGAGGGAGATGGACCCGCGACGCAAGCAGTCCAAAGGCGTAGGCAACAACGATCAGTGCTAAATCCATCGTGGGTCACTCTACCCAGAGGGAACACGCGCCTTGATTGGAAGCACGCGCTCCGTACCGCATGAGATCTACCTGTTCCCAATGGACCGTCTGATCCATTTCTCGAGTCCAACGATGAGGTAGGCGGCGAATCCGACGGCGAAGACTCTTCCCCACTGAGCAGCTGAGATCGGGGCAGACTCGAAGAGCTTGTTCATCAGAGGGAGATAGGTATACAGGAGTTGCAGGGCCGCCATGATTCCAATACCGACCCAGATCATCGGATTCGAGAACACTCCTATTCGGAACATTGACAACGTCAACGACCGGGAATTGAGGAGGTAGAAGCCAAGGACAACCACAAACACGGCGACAGCGACCGTCCGCGCAACGGATTCATTGGAGCCGAGTGCAAGCTCGTACTCGAACAATCCAAAAGCACCCGCAAGTAGGATCATCCCAACGAGGACGATGCGCATCAGAAGCGTTCCTGTGATTATCGGCTTGTCAGGGTCACGAGGAGGGCGGAACATGATGCCTGACTCCCTTGGCTCAAAGGCAAGCGTAAGGCCGAGTACCACGGCGGTGGTCATGTTGATCCACAGGATCTGGAGAGGGAGGATGGGGAGAACCGCGCCGACGAGAACGGCGGCCATGATGACGAGTCCCTGACCAAGGTTGGTTGGCAGGGTCCAGATAATGAACTTCGTGAGGTTGTCATAGACACCGCGGCCCTCCTCCACCGCGGCTTCGATCGACGCGAAGTTGTCATCGGTGAGCACGATATCTGCGGCTTCCTTTGCGACCTCTGTCCCACGCTCGCCCATGGCAACACCAACATCCGCCCTACGCAGCGCGGGAGCATCGTTCACACCGTCACCGGTCATTGCCACGACGTGGCCATCGGCCTGGAGGGCTTCGACAAGACGAAGCTTCTGTTCAGGCGAGACTCGAGCAAAGACGTTCGTGCGCCGCGCCACGGCAATGAGTTCGGTATCGGACAACGTTTCAAGATCTGCGCCGGTAACCGCGCTTTCGCGCATGTCGACGATGCTGATCTGCTCTGCAATCGCTTCAGCGGTGAGCGGATGATCCCCGGTAATCATCTTGACCCTCACACCGGCTGTCCGACATGCCGCTATGGCAGCTGCTGCTTCAGGACGCGGCGGGTCAACGATTGCCTGGATCCCAGCAAAGGCCAGGCCACTGACGTCGTCGTGATCGATGGACTCCGTGGTTTGGTCGACCTGTCTCGATGCCATGGCGATGAC
>JAMBLH010000132.1 GCA_023336875.1 Actinomycetes bacterium | reverse complement strand
CTTTTAATCCGAAGCGTGTGGGTTCGAGTCCCACCGGGCCCACGGGAATGCTGCGCATTCCTTGCGAGTTGCTACGCAACTCCGGGATCGGTGCCAGATCTCTCGCGGGCCCGTATCCAGATGCCAGACTCCAGAACACTCCCAGACCAGACTTACACCTGACGATTGAGCAAGGTTGCAACCTCGGTGATATCGTTTGATATCACGGAGGTTGAGCAGTGACCGACATCCTGATTCGAGACGTTCCTGACGACGTGGTGGCAGCGATCGATGCGAAGGCACACCGGACTGGCTTGTCGCGCACGGAGTATCTGCGGCGGGCGCTGGCGCGTGAAGTCAACATCGAGGCAACCGAGGTCGGTTCGAGGTCGCTGAAAACCCTGACGGAGCGATTCGGTGATCTTGACGATCCCGAGGTCATGGGCAGAGCCTGGTCGTAACCACCATCTGACATCTGGAATCCGAACGTCTTACACCCTTGCCTCGAAGACGATGAAGTCGTCATCACTTGTTGGAGGACGGTCCTCGTGTTCGCCGTACACGGTTACATCTGAGAACCCCGCATGTTCGAACAGCAGGAGCATCTCGTTCTTGAAGTACATGCCGATATCGAGTTGGTACTGTTCCTCTGCTTCCAGGGTGTCGTCTCGCCACCGCTGGATGTGGATCTCCATCGTCACCTGCTGTTCGAGTGGTTCGACAGCGACCAAGCGGGCGGACATGGCGTATTCACTACCGTCGGAGGCGCGCCTCCTGCGATGAGGCGGTTCCTCCGTCTCTGGCAACGTAGCTCGCTTGTCTTTGAGCCAGTACTCCCAGTGTCCTGGATCGGCATACGGAACCTCGATATCGACCAGGAGTGTCCCACCGGGTTCAAGATGATCGCGCAGGCGAACCAACGCCTCCCTGTCTCGCTGACGGTCGCTCCCGAGCCCGAAGCTACCGACCACGATAATCGTGGGGTACTTGCGGGGCAGGTCAATCTCGTGCATTGCTTGCACGTAGAGATTCGATTCGAATCCCTCACGCGCCGCTTTCTCGCGACACGCAGCGATCATGTCCGCCGATTGATCACAGCCATCCACGTCGAGTCCCGCCCGCAGATACGGAAGCAGCAACCTTCCCGCTCCACAGCCAGCATCGAGCACGGGCTGTCCACTCCGCTCGATATGGGCCTGGTAGAAGGGAATCTCATGGGGTCGGAAATCATCGTTGAACTCTCCCCACCAGGCCGCTACAAGGCCGTGATGCCACGTCTGTGGTTCATCTCCCATGCGCACATCCCCCCTGTAGCGGCGCTGAGCGAGCCTACCACCGGAAACGCCGGGCACAGCAAAAAGAACAATGCAGGGTCGCTACCAGATACCAGACAGCAGATTTCTTCTCTGGCGTCTGGCGTCTGGCATCTGGATTCTGGTGTCTGGCGTCTGTCCTATGCGATCGTGATCGAGTGCCAGGCGGACCTGTGGTGTCTCCCTCCCCACTGATTGCTGGCGATCGCGCGGTCCCAGATCCTTACGTAGATCAGATAGCAGCACGGATCGACGTTGGCCGCCCACGGGTCCCACTCGAACGTGGTCGCCACGGGATAACCGGTATCTGCAATGTTCCCGTTGTACGACTTCCCGAGCGGCACACCGTTGATGTCGACGACGGGGAGTGAGACGTTGCAACCACCCTGCAGGTTCACGCTCAGCACACTGAAGTTCGCATCGGAAGCTTGCAATGTGACGAGGATCGTGTTGCCGTCGCCCTGGTCGACCTCCTCACAGCATCCGAGCGGCTTCACGGTTCCATCTGGCAACTTGAGTGCGAGGCTGATGCTCGGAACGGTCGGATGCGTGTTGTCGACCTTCACCGGGTACACCGGGCTCTCGAACTCCGTTAGCGCCGCGTTGCGGACCGTCAGTTTCAGGTAGTACTGATCGTTCACTGCCGCCGGAGTGGACCAGTCGGTCAGATAGGTGTGGCCTTCAGAACCGAGCCCCATGTCCGCTACGTCGTACCAACCGCCCGAAGGTGTCCTGTCATAGCTCTGGAGGAACCCGACCCACCGAAGGTCAGGAATCGTCGCCGAAATCGCAGCCCACGGACCAGCGG
>JAMBLH010000131.1 GCA_023336875.1 Actinomycetes bacterium | reverse complement strand
TGGCCCCTACGTTGCGAACGTAGTGCTCTGCCGGACTGAGCTACACCCCCAGAGAACGGGAGGTTACAGACGGATATCGATGAACACTCACCAACACGTGCAGCTAGAGGGTCTCACCATTGACGATCGCTACTGGTTCCAGGTCGTCTGCTGGTACGAATCCAAGGACACGGCCGAAGAAGTACAACTCAGCGTCGAGAGATCGTTCAATGGTGCTTGCTCCACGGAAGCCATGGCCCTCGCCTTCGAACGCCAGATAGGCATGCGGAACACCTCGCGACTCGAGCGCGGCAACCACTTGCTCTGATCGGGAGGGCGGAACCACCTTGTCATCGAGACCCTGGAGGAGGATCACAGGGCAGTCGAGACTGTCGAGGTGCTGCAATGGTGACCGCTGCTCGTAGATGTCGACTGCTTCGGGGTACGGGCCAACGAGGCCGTCGACATACCGGGACTCGAACTTGTGCGTGTCATCAACGAAGGTCGTGAGATCGAAAATCCCGAAGTAGTTCGAACCCACACTGAAGACATCGGAGAATGTGAGCGCACACAGCGTTGTGTAGCCGCCTGCGCTCCCGCCTCGTATCGCCAATCGATCTTTGTCAACAAGACCTTCACCCACAAGGAACTGGGCGGCATTGACGCAGTCGTCGAGATCGGCGACTCCCCACTGGCCTCGAAGGGCGTTACGGTACGAACGGCCGTAGCCGGTTGATCCCCTGTAGTTCACATCGACAACCGCGAATCCGCGGGTCGTCCAGAACTGGATCCCAAGATCGAGCACGGATGTTCTTGCTCCGGTTGGGCCTCCATGGCTGAGCACAAGAAGCGGAGGCCTTTCGTCTTCTGGCGCGCTGGCGCGTGGATTGCGCGGCGGGTAGTAGAACGCGTGCGCGATCGCATCGTCTGATGTCACGAATTCGATCGATCTCGGTCGACTGACCATCTCAGGGTCGATGTCGATGTTGAGACTCTCCTGAACAACCTCGACATCTTCGGTGTCGACTTCGATTCCAGTCACCTCCAGAGGCGTGACAGGGTCGCCTGCAACCACATCCAACGCGTTACCAGAGATTCCGAGCCATGGCCGGATCACTTCGTAGGGCGTCGACACAGGCGACAGCGTGTCCCCATCGAGCACGCCGATGCGATCAGTACCTCTGTCCAAGTAGATCGTGACGATTCAGCCGGCTTCGATGAATCCGTAGCGGCGCATCCCGAACCCCCACTGTGGGAAGCCAAAATCTGCATCCATCGTGTGCAGAGACTCTGGTTCGTCTCCAGTCATGCGATACAGGTTCCACCATCCGGTGCGATCCGACACAAAGTGCAACACACCATCGGGAGACCACTCGGGCTGAAAGATGGATTCATCTGCACCGCCCGCAATCAACTCGACCTCTGAGAGCGCTCCATCAGCGCCAAGGGAGCCCGACCAGAGCTCTGTGCCGTCCCACGGCATGTTCGGATGATCCCAGGACAACCACGCCAGCCTCAGGCCATCGGCGCTCACCCGCGGGCTCGCAAAGAAGTCATGGCCCTCAGTAATGGCTACGGGAGACCCCGAGCCGTCCAAAAGGAAGGCCACCAGGGAGTTGACGGGTTCGCTGCCGTCACCGTGGCGCTCACGCACACAGATGACGATCTCGCCGTGAAACACGAAGTCCGCATACCGATCTGCGAAAAGAGGCGTGATGGGGGTTGCCTCGTCATTCTCGATCCGGTACACGCGCTGATCCTCGAAGCTGCATGAGACCACTACGCCATCGCGAACGGCGTACGAAGCTCCACCGTACTCATGGACGCGCGATCGGGAGTTGAAGCCCTCGGGTACCACATCAGTGGTCTCGTCCCGCGCGTCACGTCTGACGACGACGGTTCGGCCGCCCTCCTGGGGCCTCGATTCCGACCAGTAAAGATCTCCGCCATCAACCACAACATCAGCAAGGGTAACCGCCGAACCCGTGAGCATCGAGGCCGAGATGGGCGAAGGTCAGGATCCGTATGGCGCGTTCGTGTCCATACCGGTCAGCGCGGTTCCGACCACTCAAGGTCGAATCCTACCCTGTCCGGATGTGCGTGGCCGTTCACACAGACAACGCGATCCGTCACGTTGGATTCGAAGATCTCTGGTTC
>JAMBLH010000130.1 GCA_023336875.1 Actinomycetes bacterium | reverse complement strand
ATCATCACGAAAGAACGGAACGATGTCCTGAACCCTGTAAGCGGCCTACAAAAACGGTACGATGTCCTGAGCCATCCCCCGTATGTCGTATGTCGTATGTCTATTGTCTCTTGTATGACTTTGGAACGCGGAATGTTGGATGTGGAGAGTCTGAATGCCCTTGTCGCTTCTGACGAGATCGATACGGTCATCGTGGCATTCACGGATCACTACGGCAGGCTTCATGGGAAGCGGGTCGATGCGTCGTTCTTTGTCACCGATGTCGCCGAGAACGGCACCCATGGTTGTGACTATCTGCTGACTGTCGACATGGAGATGGAGCCAGTGGCGGGGTTCGCCTACTCCAACTGGGAGGGTGGGTACGGCGACTTCCACATGGTCCCTGACATGGCAACACTGCGTGTCGCAGACTGGCTTCCATCAACGGCGATCGTGCTGTGCGACCTTCACGATGATGGAAACCACGACCTTATACCGGTCGCCCCGAGGTCGATATTGCGCAACCAGATCGAGCGTCTCGAATCTCTCGGTCTCACAGCCAAGGCAGCATCTGAGCTCGAGTACTACATGTATGAGGAGTCATATCGGGAAGCAGCTGACAACGGGTTCTCGGATTTGACCCCTATTGGCTGGTACAGCGAGGATTATCACATCCTGCAGGGGAGCCGTGAGGAGTTCTACAACCACGCGGTTCGCCGTCACCTCGCGGGCTCTGGAATCCCTGTCGAGAATTCGAAGGGCGAGACCGGTAAAGGCCAGCACGAGATGAACATCAGATACTCAGAGATCCTCGAAATGGCCGACCGTCACACGATCATGAAGCTTCTGATGAAGGACACGGCGGATCAACTCGGCATCAGCACCACGTTCATGGCCAAGCCGGAGGCGGACCAGGCTGGCTCGAGTTGCCATATTCATCTCTCCCTCTGGAACGATAAAGGCAACGCGTTCTCCGGTGACCGCGAGATCGGCCCGGTTCGGTGCTCTGATACATTCACGGCCTTCCTTGGTGGATGGATGACCCACACGGAGGAATTCATGCCGTTCTATGCGCCGACCGTGAACTCCTACAAGCGGTTCCAGGAAGCATCGTGGGCGCCCACGAACATTGCATGGAGCTACGACAACCGGACGGCAGGCTTCCGTGTCGTAGGTTCTGGTCCAAGCCTTCGTATCGAGTGCAGGATCCCTGGTGCTGATGTCAACCCGTACCTCGCGTATGCCGCTGCACTCGCATCGGGTATCGATGGATTGGAGAACAACACTGAGGCTCCAGAGATGTTCGCAGGCGATGTCTACGCAGCGCAGCATCTGCCGGCCGTGGCGGGATCGCTCGGCTCAGCGGTCCCAAAGTTCGCATCGAGCAGCTTTGTTGGGGTGTCTCTTTCGCAAGACGTTCGGGACCACTACGCGCACTTCTACTCGGTCGAGGTGGCCGCGTATGACGCTGCGGTCACCGACTGGGAGCGCGTGAGGTATTTCGATCGGATCTAGTGGTGCTGTAATATGAGAATGGAGAGACGTATGGGACGTCTGGATGGCAAGGTTGCGTTGATCACCGGCGCAGGAAGCGGCATCGGTCGTGCTTCGGCGACGCTTTTTGCACAGGAGGGAGCCCAGGTCGTGTGCGTCGACATCGACGAGGCGACAGCTACAGCCACGGTGGACATGGTTGTAGCCGCGGGCGGTGAGGCCGTTGCTGTACGCGCCGATGTCTCATCTGTCGCGGACTCCGAGACGATGGTGCAGGCTGCCGAGGACACCTTCGGTGGACTTCACGTGATGTTCAACAACGCGGGGATCATGCACAGCGATGATGGCGACGCCCAGGCAACGTCAGAAGAGGTGTGGGATCTCACGATGGACATCAACGCAAAGGGAGTGTTTCTCGGATGCAAATTCGGCATCCCAGCCATGACGCGCTCTGGCGGCGGATCCGTCATCAATACGGCTTCGTTCGTGGCGCATCTCGGCGCTGCAACCCCTCAGGTCGCGTATACGGCGTCAAAGGGAGCGGTGCTAGCCCTTTCACGGGAACTCGCGGTTGTCCACGCAAGGGAGGGCGTACGAGTCAATGCGCTGAGCCCTGGGCCACTGCGCACGGAGCTCCTCATGAAGTTCCTCGACACAGAGGAGAAGAAGCAGCGGAGGCTTATACACGTCCCCATGGGCAGGTTCGGCCTCGCAGACGAGATGGCGAAGGCTGCGCTGTTCCTCGCGTCAGACGACTCCTCCTACATCACCGGTAGCGAATTCCTGGTGGACGGTGGCATCACAGCCGCCTATGTGACGCCTGAGTGAGGACATAGCCGTGACTGTCGCCTCGTTATGACTCGAATAGGATCAGCGTGTCTGCTGCCACATTGTGCTTCACTGATTCGGAACCGTCGGGCCATCGGACCGTCACTGAAGCAACCGTCTCCGCATCGCCGATGCCGAAATGGAATCGGGGATCCTCCCCGGCGAGGTAGCTGCTCCCTGCATGCCACTCACGCTCCATGGTTGTCCCGTCAGCAAGCACCACAACCGCAACTGCACCTGGATGAAACCCGTCGAGGGCGACGGTGATCGATCGACCGGGGGGTTCGCTGTTCTGCAGGAGCACCACGTCTCCTGCGATCGTGTTGACCGCGATATCGAGGTCACCGTCATTATCAAAATCTGCGACCGCAGATCCCCTCGCCATGAGGGGCCCAATGTCGTCAAGGCCGACAACCTTCGTCCAGTCCTGGAAACGGCCAGGAATACCCTGCGCGAGCATGTTGCCATAGAGCCGGACCAATTCTGCATCGGTGTCCACATCAGTGATCGGTACCCTGCCATGCGCAATCACGAAGTCCAGATCCGTGTCGTTGTCGAAATCCCCCCAGCTGACGCCCCAGGCGGTCTTGTTGTTGCCAAGCCCCGATATTCCGATTCTGTAGGTCATGTAGTCAAAGGTGATTTCGTCAGGCGTTGATGTGTTGCGGTACAGCGCGTTCAGTTCGGCCTCCCAGTTCGTCACGATGAAGTCGAAACGGCCGTCTCCGTCATAGTCGCCGCCTGCAACGCCCATGCCGCTCCCTGAATCCCCGACACCCGCCGGCTCGGTGATATCGGTGAACACGACGGTGTCGCTGCTATCGCCTGTGTCGTTGCGATAGAGCCGATTGGGTTGTCCGTCATTGGCTATGGAGAGATCGAGGTCACCATCCCCATCGAAATCGCTCAACAGAGCACCGAGGGCCCGCTCATTGAGATTGAGTCCCGCACCACTTGCCATCTCGGTGAAGTGCAACGTATCGCCACCGTCGTTGATGAACAGTCTGTCGGGAATGCCCACATAATCCTGTGGGAACGCGCCGCTCGGTTTGTCGATCTTGCGGGTCAGGTCGATATACGAACCTACGAACAAGTCGGGCAGTCCATCGTTGTTGAGATCGCCCACCACGGCGGCTGAGTTCCATTCCGATGCCGCCACTCCCGCCGAAGAAGCCATGTCCGCGAACGATCTGCCCTGATCATTCAGCAGCAGTGCGTTGGGCCCATCGGCTGTGATGTAGATGTCGTCCCATCCATCCCCGTTGAAGTCGGCGGTGACACACCCGTTACCCCGCATCACAAGATCGGTGCCTGTACTCACAGAAACGTCTGTGAATGTGCCGGCATCATTGCGATACAACCGGTTCCTGGGTAGCCCGCCGTTGGACTTCCAATACTGCGCTTCCTCCGTGGAGTGACTGTTCACCAAATACAGGTCGAGCCAACCGTCCTTGTCATAATCGATCCAGCACAGGCCCGCACCCATCATCGCAACGGGATCCATGGACAGCTCGGTTGCGAATGCTCCATGATGGAAATCGAGCCCAACGGCACCCGCGACGTCGGTGAAGCGCCAATCCGGGGAGGGCTCGGGCGTTGGTGGGGAGGCGGTCTGAGCATCGTCCTGCCAGGTGAGATGCAGCACTCGTCCTGCAAAGACCTCGGTCACATACAGGCTCCCATCGGGCATGGGCAGGACGGCTCCGGGGAACTCGAGTCCGGTGAGTACCTGCTCAGTGGTCCCGTCAGGCCGAAGGCGGCTCAATGTCCCTGAGCCTGGCTCATAGCCCTCTGCGGAGAAACAGGATGCATCAGGAAGAAATCGAGCGAACTCGAGGATCCAGATGGTGTCATCGGGGCCGATGGCGACGTCGATCGGCAGGCTCAGCCCGTCCAAGATGGTGCGCTCGGTTCGATTCTCGCCGACAGCGACGACCTTGCCGGAGCCCTCCGGGTATGGGCAACCGCTGAACAGCGTGACGTAATATTCGTCATCGACACGCGTGATACCTGTTGGGACTGCATCAACCTTCAGCGATTCCTTCTGTGGGTCGGTGAGTTCCCCGAACCGATGCGTGAAGACCGTTCGCTCCTGGCCGTTCATTGTCGCCACACCGTTCTCGCTCGCGTCCGTTACGACCGGCACGCCATCGTCGTCAAAGGCAATATCGAGAGGGTTCACGACACCGACCTCGAGAAGCGGCAGCATTGTCCTGCCCAGATCGTTGGGCCCAAGGGGAGGATCCGTCTTTGTCGCGGGCTCGAGACCATCCGGCGGGATTGGGAATGTGAGGAGACTGCGGGAGTTGAAGTGCGCTGTGTAGGCCGTCTTCCCATCTGGAGACACGCCAACAAGAGGAACTCCGGACAGATCGCCGGAATCGCGACTGCTGGGCAGACCTGATACCACCCGGCCCACAGCGCCGTCGGGGGTGATCACCGACACGCCAGCGCTGTCGTCATTCTCGCCTGTGCCCTCCTCCGCGACGAGTAGCCCGCCATTGGGCAGAAGCGCGAGACCGAGAGGGTTGATGAGACCGTCTACGACGACCTCGACGGTAGGCGTCCCGACGTCGACGTCGACGTCCACGCTATTTGCGGAGCTGCAAGATGCGAGGAGCAGCATC
This sequence comes from Actinomycetes bacterium, assembly GCA_023336875.1. Taxonomy (GTDB): domain Bacteria; phylum Actinomycetota; class Acidimicrobiia; order Spongiisociales; family UBA5794; genus B3-G11. Next base: position 13,709 of record JAMBLH010000130.1, on the reverse strand, counting down.
ATCACAAGGGCTCCCGCGATCCGGAGACGATTCGCGCTCACCGTCGTCAACCGTCGGACTCGGCGTTCGAAGGCGCCACATCGGGTCGATCGGTGATGAGGCCGTCCACTCCGAGCTCCACGAGGCGGTCCATCAGATCGGGATCGTTCACTGTCCACGGGATCACCTCCAATCCAGCGCGGTGCGCTGCATCGAGGGTACCTTCGTTTACGTCGTTGTAATCGGATGACCAAATCGATGCACCCCGGACGGCGATGTCCTCGAAGTCGACCGATACACCCTTGGAGAGGGCGGCGAGTCTGAGTGTCGGATTCTGCTGGTGTACGGACCACAGGGAGCGGTGGTCAAAGCTCTGGAGGATGACCCGTTCCTCCAGTCCACGCTCCGCGATGATCTCCAGTATCGCTAGCTCGAAAGGACCAGCGTTGACTCCGTCGAAACCGTCGTCGATGGTCTCCGGGGTCTTCGGCTTCCGTTTCGTCTCCATGTTGAGGAAGACAACAGAGGCGCTGGTGCGCTGTTCATCTGTCTTTGCATTCGAATCGGCGTACGTCGCAACGAAGTCCAAGAGCTTCTCAAGCGTCACGATCGAGTAGTCGTCGCCTGCCAGAGCAGTCGTATCGGTCGTTTGGTCTGGGAACCTCGCGGGGTTCGGATTTCGGTCGCAACGGTAGTGGGCGAGTTGTGCCGTTGTGAGACTGCGGATCATGAGATCCTCGTCAGCTGTGGTCGCGTCGTCGGGATCTGGCACCCCATCGGGAGCGCTGGCGGACAGTCCGCATTTGGCCGGATCGATGGTGGCATCGTGCCAGACGACCACATCATCATCAGCGGTGAAATGAAGGTCGAATTCGAGGGTAGTCACGCCGATGTCAAGCGCAGTCTCGAACGCAGGGAGTGTGTTCTCCGGCTGAAGTCCTCTGGCACCGCGATGACCCTGGATGTCGAGCACGTCGGGGGAGAGTTCAGGGATGGTGGTGGTCGTTGTTGATACCGCTGTCGACGGTGGGGCCAGTGTCGACGTTGTGTCTGTTCCGGCCGCGCTGCACCCTGCCATCAATGCAGCGGATATGGCACCGAGGCATATCAATTGAAGCCTAAGACGCGAGTCGGTTGGCGGCATAGTGCCGCCAACCGACTGCGTACTACGGGTTCGTCTGCTTATTCGAAGAACGCGTTGTAGTCGGCCAGGATCGTCTTCACCTGCTCGGCTACGGCGTCCAGAGCTTCTTGAGGAGTAGCTCCTCCGTCAAGCACTGCGCTGTAGGCCTCGACGACGAGTCGACGGATCTCAGGTGAAGGACCAGACCGGCCACCAAGAACCGCATAGTTGGGTTCACCGTTGATCTCGGTCTTCGTGGTCGCCAGTTGCTCAATAGCGGTCACGAAATTCGGATTCTCGACCCAGAACTCAGCCAGCTCTGGAGGTGTATCGGTCATGAGCGATGACAGGACAGGGAAGTAGCCCGTGCCAACGTGCCACACAACCTGTGGGTCCTCCTGAACCATGAAGTTCATAAAGTCCCACGATGCAGCATTCGTTACTGGGTCATCAGAGTCGACCAGCCACAACGCAGCTCCACCGATCACGACGCCGTTGCGTTCGCTCGAGTCGCTGTGCGGGATGTATGCCGTCTCCACCTCGAATCCAGCGTTGTCCTGGAATCCGCGAGTGCCCGATGTCGAGTCGAAGATCATGGCAGCATCGCCTGCGAAGAAGACGCTGTCAGTGTCTGACCATGTGTTTCCAAGGTTCGGAGCATGTCCGTCAGCGATGAGACCGGTGAGGAACGTGAAGACCTCAACGCCCGTGGCATCGTTGAACATTGCTTCGGTTGCACGACCGGTACGACCATTGTCGTTGTCGAAGTAGAGCCCACCGCTGTTGGCGAGGATCTGCTCGAAGTACCAGCCAACCTGTCCGAACGTCACACAGAACTCCGTGCCTGCCGCTTCGAGGGCATCACATGTCGCCGCGAAGTCGGAGAAGTTCCAGTCATCCGCGGGTGCCTCAAGACCAGCATCAGCGAACTTCTCCGCGTTGTAGTACACGATCGGTGTTGAGCTGTTGAATGCCAACGCGACCATGCCGTTCTCATCCGAGTAGTAATCGCGCGCTGCAGGGATGAAGGTGTCAGCCTGTCCCTCAGGCATGACCTGATACGCCGGTAGCAACGCTCCCGTGTCGATCATCGTCTGTGACGCAAGATCGAAGTTCTGAACGATATTCGGTGCAGTACCTGCTTGGAGTGCTGCCGTGAACGCGTTGAACGTGTCGTCGTACGATCCCTGGAATGTCGACGTTACGTGTACGGCGCTCTGAGAGCTGTTGTACTCGTCGACGAGCCCATCGACTACTGCGCCGAGGTCATCTGCCATTGCGTGCCAGAATGTGACCTCGACGGCGTCTCCGCCTGATGCGACTGTTGTCTCTGTGCCGCCTGATGCGACTGTTGTCTCTGTGCCGCCTGATGCGACTGTTGTCTCTGTGCCGCCTGATGCGACTGTTGTGTCCGAGCTGTCGTCGCTGCTGCTACAGGCAGCTGCGACAAGCGCAAATGCCAAGAGCAGAACGAACATTTTGAGAGTGCGTCTCATGGGTACCTTCCTTCATCAATTTCCGTCTTTTTCTCTTTCCGTGGTAGGACTCGAAGGCAGTTATCCCTTGAGTCCGGTCATAGCGATCCCCTTGACCAGCTGTCGCTGTGCCACAAGGAAAACAATGAGAGTTGGGATCATAACGATCATAGCGCCCGCCATTATCGCTCCCCAGTCGGTAGCTCGCTCCTGGTTCACCAGGAAGAATCGAAGCCCGATCTGTGCGGTTCTCATGGATTCTTCGTTCGTGATGACCAGAGGCCACAGATACTGGTTCCATGCCGCAAGGAAAGCAAAGATCGTGAACGCCGATATTGCACCCTTTGACAGGGGCACCATGATGCGCCAGAGGTAGAACCAATCGCTTGCACCATCGATCTTTGCAGCGTCGTAGAGATCGCGTGGAATCGACATGAAGAACTGGCGCATCATGAAGACGCCGAACGCACTCGCCAGGAACGGGATCGTCAGCCCTGCATACGTATTGGCGAGACCGAGATCGCTCACGAGCAGGAAGTTTGGAATGAAGGTCAGCTCGAAGGGAATGATAAGGCTTCCTATGAGGATCGAGAAGAGGATGGCTTTCCCGCGAAACTCAAACATTGCAAACGCGAACCCAGCGAGGATGCTCAGCAGAACCTGCGCAATAGTGATCACGCCTGTCTGGATGAAGCTGTTGAGCATGTATCGAGGGAAAGGTGATGCCCTCCATGCTTTGTCGTAGTTTTCCAATGTCCAGGTATCGGGCAGGATCTTTGGATCCGACCTTCCGACGATCTCAGGGAGAGGGGTGAAGCTCATGAAGAACGCGACGATGATCGGCACCGCGATGATCAATCCGATAATCAATAGGCTGAGGTGGATGGGCAGCTCGCCGAATCGGCGTTTCGTAGGCTCGGCATCGTGCTCCAGTTCGACTGTGAGCGGTGTCGATTGCGCGTCTGCTGCGGTCATGTCTGCGGTTGTCATTGGTAGTGCACTTTCTTACTGAAACCCTTGAACTGTGCAATGGAGATACCGATGATCAGCAGGGCCAAAAGGAATGCCTGGGCCGACGCGCGCCCAACGAAATGCGTACCGACGAAGCCATCGACGAATACTTGGTAGACGATATTCGTCGTGGCTTTACCCGGCCCACCATCGGTCAGGATGTTGATCTCTCCGAATGCCTGGAGGCTCGTGATCACGTTGACGACGAGAAGAAAGAAGAGAGTGGGAGTGAGCATCGGAAGCGTGACGTGCCAAATACGTCTCATCGCACCGGCTCCGTCGACCTTCGCAGCTTCATAGAGCTGTGCATCGATCTGTTGGATACCAGCGAGGGCGATGATCACGTTGAATCCGAGCTGACGCCACACAACAGTGATCGTGACCGCCACCAGTGACCACGTGCTCGATGTCAGCCAATTCGGCCCATCAATACCTATGAGGCTCAACCAGTAATTGAAGAAGCCAACGACCGGGTTGTACAACAGTCGAAACAGCACGCCCGCGATTGCACTGGAGATGACGACGGGAATGAAGATGGCGGTGCGGTAGTACCAACTGAAGCGCTTCAGCGGGATCGACAACAGAATCGCTATGGCAACTGCGAACCCGATCGCGAACACGACGGTGCCGACCATGAAGAATATGGATACCTTGACGGTGCCCCAGAACTGTGGGCTGCTCAACAATCGCGTGTAGTTGTTCAAGCCAACGAAGATTTCCTTCCCGCCGAACGGTGCAACACGGTTGAGGCTGAGGCGGAACGACTCGATAATCGGGAAGTAGACGAAGACACCGAGAACGAGGAACGTGGGCAGGACGAAGAGGAACGCTTTGCCAGAGTGGCGCCACGTCGGTTTCCGCGCCTTTGGAGCCGTGTCCGGCGTTTCCTGCGGCTTGATGGATGTAGTGGTCACTGAACTCTCTTCGGAGTGCTTCGGCGTCACGGCACCATAGACATGTCGCTGCAGCTCGTCCAACAGAAGAGGGCTGCATGCCAACTCAGGAAGATTCCTGAATCCGGATCTTCGAGATGCCGACGTGAGATTCGAACAGTGGGAGAAGTTGGTTGAGTTCCTCGTCGTTGAGGATCAACGTGATCGTCGGCAGCCCCTTCTTCTGTCCAACGGCCCAGTGCCCTATGTCGGGGAGTACCTTTGATGCCGTGGGCGCGAGATCGGTCACGATGTCCCTGATGTCGTGGATGGTTGCTGGGTCGTCCACCGTGAGCCTGACCGACCACTGGGCATGCCTGAGCGCCTGAGATCGCAGTTGCGTTGAGTACTTGTCCGAGACCTTGAGCACGAGAAGCACGATCACCGTGACCACGATCCCGAGACCCCAGAGGCCAGTGCCAACAGCCATGCCGATCGCTGCGACGGACCATAGTCCCGCAGCCGTGGTGAGGCCCTGAACGCTTGCACCCTGTCGGAAGATGAGGCCTGCTCCGAGGAAACCGATACCTGTCACGATTTGGGCAGCGACTCGTGACGTGTCAGCACCAGGGAATCCTTCGATTGAGAGGACCGTGAATAGTGCAGAACCGGCCGCGACGAGAGCGTAGGTTCTGAGACCGGCGTCCTTGTTGGATCTCTGTCGCTCAAGTCCGAGCACTATGCCCAGCGTTGCTCCCATGGCGACCCTGATGCCGCCGACGACGGCTACTGAGGATGCGAGGTCCTGGATCCACTCGGGCATACAGCTACGCTAGCGTCCCTCGGCCCTGCTCATGTCGGAGCAGGAAGACTTTCGCCTGTTTCGAGGAACGTCTTCATCCCTGACACGATGTAGGGGAAGCCCGCTGTGAAGTCGCTGTAGGTCTGGGAACCTTGCGGTGTGTCGTACAACTCGATCGTGAGCTTGGCAGCACCGTTGAAATCCTCGACACGCCAGATCTCCCTCGCGGGACCTTCGGCGATCAGGTCTTCGTCCCAGAGCGCCTGGAATGTCATGTCAACCATCGTGCCCGGGTCGATTGCCAGGATGACTCCCTCACTTGCGACACGGCCGTCTCGGTGTAGGTACTTGACTTCGGCGCTCTCCTCCCATGTGGATTCAACTCGGGTTCCGTAGAAGTACTTCTCCGTGATATCGCCGTCGATGATCGCGTTCCACACGATTGCTGGGGATACATTGATGATCACCCGGTAGACGTGATCGGGGGTTGCGGCTTCGGCCTCGAGCTCGGACTTGAACTGGGTCATGGTTCGTACCTTTCGTTCCGTGTACTTGGTGATCCATCGTTCGTGGACCATCTGGATCGGGACAGGGTTGATGGACGACCTACGACAGACGACCGCTCTCTTCGTTCGCTCTGCGATGGTTGACTCTTCGTCGTGTGTCGTGTGTCGTGTGTCGTAGGTCGTAGGTCGTTAGTCGTTAATACAGGAACATGGGCTTGCCCATGACATGGCGGATCTTTGGCCGGTAGTTCTCCGAGTCATAGAGCTCGTCCACATCAACCCGTTTCACGCCGTCACTTGTCTCGCTGATCGGCACGTTCGTATAGGTACCACCGCGTAGCGCCACCATTCTGCCTGATGACCCCTCGAGGGCGAGGTCGGCGGCCATGTTGGCGTAATTGGTTGCAACCATGAGATCGAGAGAATCCGGTTGTCCCGATCGCATCAGGTAGGCAACCTGCTGGTAGATGATGCTCTCGCCCGTGATTTCTGTGAGGAGCGATCCCGTCACTGCACCGATGCCGCCGAGCTTCCTGTGGCCGTATGCGTCCTCAGCACCGGTCAGCATCATTTCGCCTTCGGCCAGAGTTGCGCCTTCAGAGATCGTCATCATTGCGTAGTGGGACGAGTTCTTGCCCTTGTCGTCCATGAGCATCCATGCGAGTTTCTCCGGATCGAAGGGAACCTCTGAGATGATCGCTCGATCGACACCGGCAAGGTATGCAGTAATGAGACTTGTCTCGCCCGAATATCGTCCGAACAACTCCACGACCGCAATGCGCTCGTGACTGCCAGTGCTTGTTCGAAGATCGTGGATGAAATCGACACCGCGTGTGACAGCGGTTGAGAACCCAATGCAGTAGTCAGTCCCGTGGACATCGTTATCCATCGTCTTTGGGATAGCGATTACTGGGACGCCTTCCTGATGCATTCGCAGACCATATGACAGCGTGTCGTCGCCGCCGATCGGGATCAACACGTCAACGCCGAGCGCCTCCAACACACGGAGTGAATGCGTTGTGAGATCGTGTGGCCCTTCTCCCTTGACCGTATTGAGGAGAAAGTCGGGTACCTGTCCGCTCCGGACCTTTCCCGGATGTGTTCGGCTCGTGTGAAGAAACGTCCCGCCTGTGCGATCAACCGTTCTGACGACCTGTGGGTCGAGTTCGATTGTGTTCGAGGCAATCGACGCAGGATCGTCAGGATTGGAGTTGAGGAGCCCGCCCCAGCCCCGCTTGAATCCAACCACCTCGTGGCCATGCTCGGCGACACGGTTGACTACTGCCTTGATACACGGATTGAGCCCAGGTACATCGCCCCCACCCGTGAGAATTCCTATACGCATGTGTGAACCTCCGGTTCATGACGTAGGACACACGACCGCTCCGCTCACTTCGTTCGCCGACCGCTTCGCTGTACGACATACGACCGCTTCGCTTCCCGATGACCGATTCATTGTCGTGTATCGTGTGTCGTCTGTCGTGTGTCGTCTATGAAATTGTTCCCTCGGCTCGGTGGCGGTCCCTCTGGGTCCACCACTCCCGCTCAAGCATCGACCAAACGGTGTGGTCGAGCCAACGGGCACCGATCCTGACCTCGTCCCTGAGCGTGCCCTCCATGACGAACCCAAGCTTTTCAGCTATTCGGTCGGAAGCCACATTGCCGACTGCGATACGCAGTTGCACCTTGTGGAGATCCAGCTCCTCGAATCCTATCTGCATCGCCCTCGTCGTTGCCTCGGCTCCAAAGCCTTTACCTGTCTCATCTGATCGAATCCAGTAGCCAACTTCTCCGATGCTGTTCTGCTGGGAAGTTGGCCAAACCGAGACATTTCCAATGTGTCTGTTCGGATCATCAATGGCGCGGATCGTGAAGTCGAAAGCGCGTCCCTCTGACCATGCACCGACGGATTCTCGTATGAATCGTTGGGCGACACCCCGATCGTACCCCTCGGCCCAGGGAAGCCAGGGCTGCAAATCGTCGATCGACGCCTTTACGGCCTCATGCATTGCAGCAACGTCTCTGCGTTTGAAGGGCCGAATCATCAGCCGCTTCGTATAGCGCGGTTGGCTGTGGACATGTGTCGCCATGGAGAGCAGCCTATCCCGATATGCTCGCCCAATGGAGACTTGGACGCTGTTGCAGGCACTTCCACCTGTTGTGGACCCCCCTGGAGCTGAATACGCGGTGCTGGTGCCGTTGTACACAGATAACCAGGGCGACGTTCGCGTGGTGCTGACCCGACGTCCCGATCACATGCCAACACACCCCGGTGACATCGTCTTCCCTGGGGGTCACCGTGAAGATGGTGAGGAACCGATTGCAACCGCGACACGCGAGGCGTGGGAGGAGATCGGTCTGCCTCCACAGAACATTCTCGAGATCTTTGGCGGTCTCGAACCCGTGACGACGAGAGACCGCACCAAGCCCATCGTGCCCGTGGTGGCCCGCATCGCGCGACCGGATGAGTTCGTTGCTGATCCGCGAGAGGTGGATGTCATCATCGAGCCAACAATCGCCGAGCTCATGGATGACTCGAGATGGGCACTACGAGACTGGTTTGGCCATGATCTGTGGTTCTTCGAGTTCCCCGAGGGCATCCTGTGGGGAGCAACGGCATTCATGATGCGCGAACTCCTCGACCATCTGAGATCGGATGACTGACGAAACACGACATATGAAGCACGACAATGAGTCATTCATCGTGAGGGAGCGAAGGGGCCGATCGTATGTCGTGAAGCGAAGCGGTCGTATGTCGTACGTCACGAACCGGAGGTTCATCCAATGCACATGACACCGGAGGAGTTCCGAAAGAACGGCTATGCCGTGATCGACTGGATCGCCGACTACATGGAACAGGTCGAGGCGTATCGGGTATTGCCCGACGTGGAGCCGGGTGAGACTGCTTCGAAGATCCCCGACCATGCACCCGAGACCAGTGATGGCTTTGCGTCGATGCTTGCAGATCTCGATGTTGTGGTGATGCCAGGGGTCACCCACTGGCAATCCCCAAACTGGTTCGCGTACTTCCCTGCAAACGTATCCGGCCCCTCGATCCTTGCTGACCTAGCGGCTTCCGGACTCGGACAGCAGGGGATGTTGTGGTCTACATCTCCCGCGACGACAGAGATCGAGGCCAGGGTGCTTGATTGGCTTGTGGACCTGATGGGTGTACCGCAATCGTGGAAGTCGGACGGGCCCGGTGGTGGTGTCATCCAGATGAGCGCCTCTGATGCCACACATGCGGCGCTGGTGGTGGCAAGGCACAGCCGTCGTGACGACGGACCGGTCGAGCGGATGGTCGTGTACGTCTCGAACCAGGCGCATTCATCGATCGAGAAGGGGTGCACGGTGGCGGGCATCGGACACTGTCGCAAGATCGATGTCGACGAGGCGTTCGCACTCGATCCGGAGAAGCTTCGAGCAGCCATCACGGACGATCTCGCCCGGGGCCTTGTGCCCATTGCGGTTGTGTCAGCGATTGGCACAACTGCCACTACGGCCGTCGACCCGCTCGAGGCGATCTCTGATATCGCACAGGAGCATGGTCTGTGGCATCACGTGGATGCTGCTTATGCAGGCACCGCCATGATCTGTGAGGAGTTCCGAGGGTATCAGCCAGGCCTTGAGCGTGTGGACAGCTATACGTTCAACCCCCACAAATGGATGATGGTGAACTTCGATTGCAATGTCCTGTGGGTTGCGGATCGTGAGCCTCTTATCGACACCATGAGCATCCTCCCCCCGTACCTCAGGAACGCTGCGTCTGATGCTGGTGACGTGGTCGATTTCAGGGACTGGCATGTACCGCTCGGACGGAGGTTCCGTGCACTGAAGCTCTGGTGGGTCATTCGATACTACGGGGCGACGGGTCTACGCGCGATGGTGCGAAATCATGTAGATCTCGCGGATCAGCTTGCAGGTTGGGTCGAGTTGGATGATCGTTTCGAGTTGTTTGCTCCACACCCGTTCGGACTTGTTTGTTTCACTCACGTTGAAGGCAACGACGCGACGAGAATGTTGGCAGACGCTCTCAATGCGTCAGGCAGTGTCGCTGTCACTCCTTCGGAAATCGACGGAACATGTTTCATCCGTGTGTCGATCGGACAAACCCATACCAAAGAACGCCACGTCGAGGGGCTGTGGCAGGCGATCAACGAACTGGCATAGGCGCAGAGCGAATCGCGGCCTCAGTCGGTGGCCCAATCCTCCGGGGCGTATCTTGATTTTCGCTCGGCCGCCATGCTCACGGCATAGGTGGCAGCTTCGGTCCGCGAGGTCATTTCAAGTTTTGAGAGGATGTGCGAGACATAGTTCTTCACAGTCTTGTCAGAAAGGAACATCTCCTCAGCGATCTGCTTGTTCGATTTCCCCTGGGCGAGGAGTTCGAGCACGTTCTTTTCCTGAAGGCTCAGTAGATCGGTCCTTTCCGAAGCCTGACCGCTCGACCGAATCCTACGCGCAAGAGCAGCATCGAGAATCTCGCCAAAGACCTGCTCGCCTCGTCCAACCTGTCGGACGGCGTCAGTGAGGCCGGTCGAATCCACGCGTTTGAGTATGTAGCCAGACGCACCGGCATCGTAGGCCTCCATCAGTGCTTCCTGATCCGCGTAGGAGGTAAGGATGAGGACGCCTGTTTCAGGCCATCTGGTTTTGATCTCGCGACAGACATCGATTCCTGATCCATCTGGCAGACGCACATCGAGCACAACTACATCGGGTAGGTCGAGTCCCGTTCGACGCATGGCATCCTCGGACGAGCTCGCCTCTCCGACAACCTCGAGGTCCTCAGCGTTGTCGAAGAGGGATCTCAGTCCTGCCCGAACGACGTCATGGTCGTCCACCAGAAGGATCCGAATCGAATCGACTGTCATGAATCCAGCCTACGACAAGTCTGTCGAGCCGATGTCTTCTACTTGCTCTATCGTGGCACAATGCCGGATTCCGGAGAGCGAGACGATCTGTTGCTTGTGATTGAGCGTGCCTCAACGATCATCGAGCAGACGGATCTCGAATCTCTTCTCAACACAACCGTCGATTCTGCGATGGAACTCACGCGTGCACGTTATGGAGCACTTGCTGTTGTCGATCCACACGGACATGTTGAGGAGTTCCATCATCGGGGCATCTCATCAGCGACTGCCGACGCCATCGGAGATCTTCCGGCGGGACGTGGGATTCTCGGCGACGTCGCGAGCCATGGAGCCTCGATCAACATCGACCGCATCGAGGACCATGCCGGGTACACGGGCATGCCCCCTGACCACCCCCGCATGTCGTCATTTCTCGGTGTTCCGATCAGAGTGAGAAACAAGATATTCGGAAACCTTTACGTCACGGACAAGCCCGGCGGGTTCAACGAACAGGATGAGATCGCAATGAAGGCAATTGCTGTTGCAGTGGGTGCGGGTATTGACTCCATCCGCATGGCGAAGGAGTTGCGCGATCGTGCCGTGAAGGAGGATCGCGCCCGGATAGCGCGCGACGTCCATGATTCGATTATCCAGAGTCTCTTTGCTGTCGGACTCGGACTCCAGGCGAAGTCAGCAACGCCTGCCGATAATTTGGATATGCGCACAGCAATGGATGACGCCGCGGCCGCTATCGACGCTTCGATTGCCGAGCTCCGAAGACTCATCTACGACCTCCACGGTGATCTGCCAAGAAGAGGCTCGCTTGCGACCGAGATCAAGGATCTGGTAACCCGTTTGGGTGGACCGCACAAGGTGCCAGTGGTCGTATCGGTGAGCGGCGACGTCCCTGAGCTCGACGTCTCTCTGATCGATGACGTACTCCAGATAGTGAGAGAGGCCGTATCGAATGCGCTTCGGCATTCAGGTGCCACCAGCATCTCAGTATCCCTTTCGGCAGATGACCGGTCGCTGTTTCTCTCAATTGCCGACAATGGGCATGGCTTCGACGCTCCGAACGCCCCATGGGGGCTTGGTCTCACGAATATGCGGACGAGGACGAAACGAGCAGGTGGCACGTTGGATATCGACTCAGATCACGGTCGAGGAACAACGGTTGAGGCGCGGATTCCGGTTGTGGGTGCTTCAGGTTCGACAAATTAGCCGTCCCTGAGATACGCATAGATCTTCTCGAGGTTCTCATCTGAGATTGTGGAGTCGTGATAGCCAGGCATCCCACCAGGGCCGTCTCTTACATCTTCACCGAAACTTCCGAACGATCCGAGTTCATCGACGAGCGCCGGACCGACGACGGCACCCTGGCCGGCCAAGCCATGACACGCCCCACACGCGTACTGAAAGTAGAGCAGGCTGCCGTCCGCGATGGGATCTCCAGATTGCGCGGCCGACTCGTCGTTGAGCCCGAACCCCTCGTACGGATGCGACACATCGAGATAGTTGACAATCGTGCGATTGTATCCGTCCGGATCCGTGATGTGTGTATTTGACACGGGTGCCCTTACGAACACGATCACCATGCCCACGGCTGTGATGACTGCGGCAGATGCAAGCAGGACACTGATCCAGATCGAACCACTCTCCGTGGATTCCTCCATCGCTGGACGCCCCGCCAGCCCGACACGCACGAGGTAGATTGCAGCAAGTGCAATGAGGAACCACACGCCAGATATCACGATGATCACAAGTGTTCCGTTGACGAACGGAATGCTCACTCCTGTCTCCTGTCTGTAGAGCTGCTCGCCACCCGGCTCAACCGCGATTGTGAACGTATAGGGTGCCACTGGCTCGGTGTCAGGTCCCAGATACACGACTTGCATTTCGCGGTTGTCATCTGCGCGCTGCTGGTAGACCATCAGCGCAGTACCCGTGTGATCGGTCGTTGCCGATGTGAGCACAACCCTTCCTGCTTCCCCGGCGATTGAGGCCTGGTAGGTGAGGGCAACTTCGGCGCCCTCTACCGCAACGCCGTCTTGCGACAACACGGCCTTGACCACGACATCCTGCCCAACGGCGACCCGCTCGGGGGCTCCGACGGCGATTTCGATTCCACTTGCAAGTGCCGGCGCGGCAACCATCATGAGGGTCACGATCACGACAAGCGCCGCTGCGATCCGTGCCACGTTGAAGACTCGTGTGGCTGTCACGGTTCACTTCCTTCTTTGGGCCGATCGCTCGTCGGCAGGTTCTTCTCCGGCATTGCGGCTGCGACCTTGTCGTACTCGGCCAGAAGTGGCTCGGTTGGATGCTCTCGGGCAATGTTGTACTCGTGTTCCTCTGTCATCTCCCACACTGCGAGCATCGGGAAGATCTTGATCGCGATCGTGATCAGGAGACAGAAGAATGCCAGGCCAGCTATAAAGATCGACCACTCCACGAAGGTGGGGCCATAGCTGGCTGGTTCATAGGGCATAAGTGGGACGCGGAGTCCTGTGACCACGATGAAATAGCGCTCGAGAAACATGGCAATGTCAACGAGGATCGCAGCAGCTACGACGCCGGCGATCGTTCGAGTCCTAGGAATCAGCATGAGAACGACAGGCGTGACGAGGCCACCGATGATGTAGAACCAGAACATGACGGCGAAGTCCTCTATGAACAACTGTCGGAAGGCAAATTCTCCTGCCTCCTCGAGCTTGAATCCCGCGGTGAGGTACTCGTTGATGTTGACGTAGATCATGAACGAAGCGAACGCAGCCAGGAGATAGCCGAGATAGAGGAAGTGCTTCTTCGCGAGGTACTCCTCCCAGTGGTAGATCCACCGAAGAACCGCCATGAGGAGAATGAGTGTGGCGACACCGCTGAAGATCGCACCAGCGACGAACAGAACGCCGAAGATGCTCGTATTCCACCCAACGCGCAGGGTCATGGCAAAGATCCACGAAACGACGGTATGCACCGACACGGCGATCGGGATGATGATCAGCATCATGATCGTGATGGCTTTTCCAAGCAGCTTGAGCTGCTGCGGCGTGCCCATCCAATCAAGAGCGAGCGTTTCATAGATGAACCT
>JAMBLH010000129.1 GCA_023336875.1 Actinomycetes bacterium | reverse complement strand
CTCGAGATTCCACTCGGTTCCTGGGATCTCATCGAACAGGGAGAGAACCCACTTGAGATTCCTGCGACATGGTCCTTCTACGCCGATGACGCACTGGTTCTTGACAACAGGGACGACGTTGCACACACTCTTGGCAGTTGGTATGTACCCCCGAATACCGTCCGACGGTTCGATCTCCAGCCGGCGTACGGAGGATTCTTCGCTTGCAGTCTCCATCCGTCAGGGGGGATAGTACTCGACATCCAACCAAGGGACTTTGACTTTGCGATCATTGCATTCACCGTTCTCGGCTTTGGCTTCTCTGTTGGCGTGATACTTTGGATCGGTCTCAACGTGATGCGTTCTCTGGATAATGAGCCTGACGTAAGTGAGTATCTCTCGGGTTCGCGTAGCAACGTGTCAGGTGCAGAGAAGGACGGCGCGAACGCCTCGTAGTGGGAGTATCGCGCTCATTACGCGATCTGAACCGGAATGCTTTCGACGCTGGGTTGTTGTACCGAGCACACGCGACCGAGGATCACCATGACCATGCCACAACTTCCCGCGAAATGGGATGACACGAGGTATACGCTTCAGGCCTATTCGAAGGCTCTGACGGCCATACCTCGTGCAGCGGGGACACCAGATGACCGATGGAACTACGTAGCGATGTCCATTGACCTGGTTGGGCTGCTAAGCGCACCGACACCACTTGCGGACGGCTCCGACCTGTACAGCACCATCGATCTAAAAACACACGAGATTGTGATCTCAGCGAACGGCGATGCCGAGCGTATCGATCTGACCGACGGGCCGTCGTCTCTGTCGATCGGCGAGGCCGCTGTTGCTGTTGCAGCGCGGCATGGAACCGACATCGACGCGGACAAGGAGCGATTCGGCGGTTCCGATACCCTTGTGTACAACAAGGATCACGCTGCGGCGTTTTTCGCAGCGGCATCGTACGCGGCAACTGCGTTTGCAGATATGAACAACTCCCTTGCCGGTGAGGTCGCAGGCCCACATCTGTGGCCCCACGGATTCGACATTGCCACGGAGTGGTACTCGTCCAAGATGGCGTCCTACGGCGACTCCGAGGCGTCTGCTCAGATCGCTGTCGGCTTCTATCCGTCGAATGAATCGTACTTCTACGCCAACCCTTGGCCTTTCGAGGAGGATTGGGCTTCTCACCCCCTTCCTCCCGGAGCAAGCTGGCACCTGGATGGGTGGCAGGGAGCCGAGCTGCCCCCAGCAGGAATCGACCATGCGAACATCGTCGCGTTCGGTCTGTCAGTCCACAGCATTGCGGGACGAACCTTGAGCAGCTGAGAAGCTAGGAGATGGCCTGGCCGCCATCGCGCGTCTACGGTATGCCCTATGGCATTCCCTCAACCATTCTTCAGGTGGCGCCCACATCCGTGGCACGGTTTATCGGCAGGCGACGACACGCCGCTCCGTGTAAATGCCTTTATCGAGATAACGCCTTTCGATGTGGTCAAGTACGAGGTCGACAAAGAAACCGGCTACCTCATGGTGGACCGGCCTCAGCGGGGCTCGAGCTCCCCACCGGTGCTCTACGGGTTCATTCCCAGGACGTACTGCGACCAGCGGGTTGCGGAGCTCTGTGACGGTGTTGACCGATCGGATAACGATCCGCTGGACATCTGCGTGATCTCTGAGCGACCCATCAACCGTATCGAGATCGTTACGAAGGTCAGGGTGGTCGGAGGTCTGCAGATGATCGACGGGGGAGAAGCTGACGACAAGATAATCGCCGTCCTCGACAATGACCCAGCCTGGAGCGAGGTGGAGGACATTGATGATCTTCCCGACATGCTCGTTGGCCGCATCGAGCACTACTTCGCTTCCTACAAGACGCTCCCTGGCGAGCCGAACACCGTCGAGATTCCCTGGACCTACGGTTCGGAGCATGCAGCCAAGGTCGTCACTGCCGCAATGGCGGACTACGCGGAGGCGTTCGGTGAATCGTAGAGAACGCACGATCAGGAAGATCGTCGCGTGGGCCACTGCACTTCTTTTTCATCGGGTTGAAGTACGACAGCGCCACGGGCTCACGGCGAGCGGATCACAGCTGGCAAACTCCAGCCATTTCGGAGGGTTCACTGACCCGCTCGTGCTCATACGAGCCATGGACCGCGTACCAAGATTCGTCGCCAGGGATGTGATCTGGAACTATCCGGTGGTTCGCAACATCCTGAACTGGGTCGGCGCCATACCCGTCCACAAGAGTGACGATGGCGGGCCGTCGTCCAACGATCAGATGTTTCGCTCAACGTACGAGGCACTCGGCGAGAACGATCTCGTCACGATCTTTCCCGAGGGCATTACGGTTGACGATCCGAGGATCGCTCACATCAAGACGGGCTCCGCCCGCATCGCACTTGGCGCAAGAGCAAGCGGTGTTGAGAACATCTTGCTCCTCAGCGCAGGAATCCACTACGAGAACAAGGCGGCGTTGCGCTCGAAGGTGTTCATCGATATCGGCTATCCGATTGACCTCGACGAATGGGTCAGTCTGCATGTAGCACCCGGGGAGCCCCAGGATGCTTCGAATCGCGACGCCGTTGTGGCCCTGACAACGGAGATGGAGCAGCATCTACGGTGGGCTGCACCGGATTTCGAGGACTGGGTAACAGCTCGGAACCTCTCTGCTGCCTCTGATGTCGCCCTCCGCCAGGCGCTTGGCTCCAAGGCATCCATTGGTCACGGCGACAAGGAGCGGCTCGCGCGGTTGCTGGATGAGGCATCTGATGAGCCTAAGAAAGCCGTTGTCGAAACGATGGAGTTGTATCAGACCGAGATCGATGCCCTCGGCGTAAGCGACGAGATGTTCGTTGCTGGTCTGGGCACGAAGTGGGCGTTCCTGTGGAACATCGTCAAGGACATTGTCATCGGATTGCTTCTACTTCCATTCGCAGTCATTGGCATTGTGGTCAATGCCATTCCCATGGCCCTCGTCTGGCTCATCGGGAGACTCAAGGTCGATGATGCAGTGATGGCGACGATCAAGCCGCTCGGTGCCATCTTCGTCTACGTCGTCACGTGGGGCTTCTGGCTGTGGCGGGCGTGGGCAAGCGGTGGCGTCGAGATATTCGCGGCCATGTTCATCCTGATGCCGTTCTATTTGTTCGCGGTGATCGCTTTGGTCGAACGGATCACCTTGCTTGCCAGGGGGATCAGAACTCTCGTCCGCTCGAGGTCGATCAAGGACGTGTACGAACAGGTCCACGAAGATAGAAAAGCAGTTGTTGAAGCGGTTGTCCTGGCGGCGTAGCCCTCAGCCCTTGCCTTCAGCTATGTTGGCCGCGCGCTCCACCTCAGACGAGCGAAGCCGCTGCTCGATTCGCTGCATCTGCTCTGCTGTCACGTCGTCGAACCCGTAGGCGACACGTGTGAATCGTGCCAGATCCGCCCGGTAGTCGTGACCTGAGGATTTGAATTCGCCCGGCACAACCGTTGCTGCGTTCTTCGTATCGATGAGGCCCTGCCAGAACGCAACACCAGGCAACCACCGCTGGTAAGGGTTGACGCCACGACCTCGATCCTCTTCTCTGATCCAGCCGGGCATCGTGCTGAACGTCGATGGTGTGAAGCTTGCCACAGGATCGTTGTCGTGATTGAGGTAGACCGCTGGGGGAGTCGATTCCCCTGAATCCACGTACTCGATCAGTTGTTCCGGTCGGTCAAAAATTGGGACACCGGCATCGGTCGTCAATTGGTCGAAGAGGCCGGTACCTGACGGCGTACCAACCCAGAGGGCACCATCCACGGGGAGGTCGGTGCCGTTCCAGATGGATTCGATGCCGTTCTGACCAGTTTGCGCCCCGAGGCTCTCTCCATAGGCATACAGTTGGATACCGCGGTCGAGAGTATCTATCTCAGCTCTCAGCCGCGCAACCAACTCCGCGTAGAGAGCCGACGCCTCTTCGACCTTATTCATCGACAACATCGAGGGAAGCCTCCCATACTGGATCGCGACGGTCGCGACATCACCTCGCGCCATGAGTTCCGCCGCCTCAACGGTGATGTAATTCACATAGCCCGTGCCTGCGGGTGAAGCTGCAATTATCGCTGACCGGTCGAATCCGCCCGTTCGGCGAAGCTCCTGAATTGCTAGCTCGACTCGTTCCTCTATGGATTCCGCTGAATCGACGCCAATGAAGACCCTCACAGGATCTTTGCGTGGAGATTCACCCATCACGGTCTCTATGTCGTCAGCTGTCGTCGCGACCGAGACAAGACGCCTTCCCTGGAGTCCGAGTGTGTCGTAGGGAACGAGGCTGTACGCACCTCCTGTCACGTTGACGCCGTCAGGGGCATCCTGATACCTGAGCTCGACCGCCTGATTCCCCTTCTTGATCGAACCGAGCACGCTCCCAACACCGACCTTGGCGCCGATTCCCAGTACACCCACTGAGGCGACGACCCCTCCCGCATACATGAAGGTTCCGAGAAGCCCCTGCGTTCGTGTCACCTTGCGCGCCAGGTATCCCGACGTATGGATCAGTGCAGCAAGGGCGCCGACACCCGCGACCGCTCCAACCGCTACGCCCGTAGCAGTAGCCAGGTACTTGGCGCCAGGTTGATCATCGCGGACGTGCAACGCCGCTTGCACGTCATGCACCATCGATGCCGCGACCGCAATGGCGCTGACGGCTCCCAGAGCTGGAGCGTTGCTGTCTGGAACCCCTGAGAGGGCCACGCCACTCATCAAGTCAGTGCCTGCCTCTGTCCATGCGGTGGCTGGACTCGTGGAGGCTGGCTGTGACTGTCCGAAGCCCTGCACGAAGCTGGTGGCTCGAACACCGGTTGCCACCACTCCTGCGATCCGCAGCGCGGATGTCCCGCCGAACGGGGGAACCATATCGAGAGCGACCGCGGACGCGGCTCCGGCAACGAACCCGGTTGCGAAGCTCCCTGCCATGATCAGTCCCTGGTCTATTGCTGATCTTGGCATGAGGCTTGGTTCAAGGGACTTGGTTGCCATTGAGAGACCCGTCAGCAGGCCAGCAAGGGGAGGTGAATACTTCTTCGGCGACACTGTCAGTCCTTGATGAGGGTCGAGACGATCGACGAGAGGATAGTGATCATCAGCGCACCCAAGATCGTTGGTCCCCATGCTGAGCTGCTGACTTCGGGATCGAGCTGCCCTGCGAACCAGATGATCGCAACGATGACCGCCACGTTGATGGCCAGAGTTGCGAGCCCAAGTGTCATCATGCGAACCGGCAGCGCAAGTAGTTTCAGTATCGGTAGAACCACAGCGTTGGCGACCGCCAACATACCTGCAACGATCAGGAATCCGAGCCATTCGCCGCCGAACGTGAGGCCGTCGATGACTGCGAACGTGATCCAAACGATCGCGGCGTTGAGCGCAAGGCGAATCAGGAATTTCATTGACTAGACAGTAATCGGGTTGCCGAATTGACACTTTCGTTCTGAGGGGGACTCAGCTATCTTGGTGACAGGAAGGCAATGGGAGGTAATGCATGCCGCGTCCGGATAAGAAAATCAACTCAGGCCGGCTTGATGGGCAGGTCTCTCCTGCGCGGACCAGTGCCTGGACGAAATACGGCGAGGCTGAGACCGTTGAGGGTCGCGTTGAATCTCCGAGCACCTTTGAGATTGTGGTCGACGATATCACCGTCACCCAGTCCTTGGATGAGCTTGATTCGAAATATACGACCCGTGGAACCGCAGCTCACGGCGTCGGGCTACCCGAAGAGACGCTTAAGAAACCACGGGTCGAGTT
>JAMBLH010000128.1 GCA_023336875.1 Actinomycetes bacterium | reverse complement strand
TCGAGGGTGCTGCTTTCAAGATCGAGCCGGGGACAACGGCGTGGTGGCTCACGCGCCCCATATGGCTGTCCGTGCTAGTTCTCGTGACACTTGTGCTTGTAGCCATCTTCGCCCCGTTCGAGTGGAGAGTTCGACAAACGCCAGCGCCGACGCGTGTTCGCTACGTCGTTGTTGGTGTGTTGCTCGTTGCGGGCGCCGCAGCTGCGGTGTCCTACTTCGGGTTGGCTACAACTGACGCGACGGTCAATTGGATCATCCCGATCGCGGCGGTAGGCGGAGCGGTGATAATGGGTGCGTACCCGAGCCGTCGACGCGCCACGACAGATACCAGCGCCGAATCGGCTCCGTGATGGGGTTAGGCGAGATGTAAGACCACGATTGCCGCGATGATCGCGGTGCTATTCGTACCGATATGGACGATCACCGACGCAAGGATGCTATTGGCGAGGAGCCGGATCCATAGGAGCACGAGACCAGCCAGAAACGTACCCGCGACCGCCGCAAGCACGACGACGGCGGCTCCGGGGAGACCTGAGACGCGGGCGCCGACCGGATTGGTCTGCATCACATCGAGTACGGGCAGAATATGCCAGAGGCCGAATAGGAGCGACGACCATATCGCCGCTTTGAGCGGTGTGTAGCGACGCACCAGCATGCCGAAGATGACGCCGCGAAACAGCACTTCCTCGTACAGTGCCGTGCCAAGCGGTATTCGGATGAGCGCGTGAAATAGCAGCAAGCCGACCGAGCTCTCGACGAACCTATCGTCGTGCAATATCTCGCTGATCGAGGAAATGGCGATTGCCAGGAGCATGGCAATGACGATTCCCGCGACGATCACAACTCCGAGTGTCAGACCTCTCGTCGTCCGATCACGGCGGAGCCCCATTGAGGTCCAGGTGGTGCCTGCACGACGAGCAATCATCAGAGTTGTGGCGAGTAGTGCCAGGTTGAAAGGGATGTACCACGCCGGGCTCAGTACCTCGTTGGCGATGATGTTCGCGTACAGGCCGAGAGCAAGGATTGCCACGAGGTGGGCCATGTGTGCACTGTGGGGACGCGGCGGATTGCGGTCCCACATCGTGGGTCTCCACATCTGATCCCAATCGACCAGCGGCCACGACCATGCGTGCGCCTTGCCCGTGGAGTAAAGATCGTCAGACATTGCCACAGAGACTAGAAGTCGCGGCTGTATGTGACTTTGCGGAGGGGGAGGGATTCGAACCCTCGATGCGTTTCCACATACGCGCTTTCCAGGCGCGCGCACTAGGCCAGACTATGCGACCCCTCCGTAGGATGGGAATTCTAGAGAGGAGACGCCCAATAGTGAATGCCGATTCAGCTATGCAGATGGCTCTCGAAGAAGCACGATTGGCTCCTGTGCACAACGATGTGCCTATCGGCGCGGTGCTCCTGGACGCCTCAGGGGTGGTGGTGGCACGCAACCACAACAGGAGAGAGGAGTCGGGCGATGCAACCGCGCATGCCGAGATGCTCGTCATCTCGCAGCGTTCACGACAGTTGGGAGATTGGCGGCTTGCGGGCCACACGCTCGTTGTCACACTCGAGCCGTGTGCCATGTGCGCCATGGCAGCCGTATGGGCGAGGGTGGATGCGATCATCTACGGCGCGGCTGATCTCAAAGCTGGCGCCGCCTGGTCGTTGTTCAACATACCCCAGGACGAACGCCTCAATCACAGAATCGAACTCAAGCACGGAGTACTCGAAGAGCAGTGTCGGTCGCTGCTCGAGACATTCTTCTCGGAGCGCCGATAACCCGAATCTGCTCGGCCGTCTACCCGAGCAGCGTCTTTCCGTCGCCGCGTAGCATCACACAGGCTTCGGTAACGCCTGTCGCCATTGCGATCTCCGCCTTCTTGAGATACGATCTCGGGTCATACACCTTCTTGTCTCCAACCTCACCGTCAATCTTCAACACCCCTTCGTAGCCAACGAACATGTGATCTGCAATGGATCGGGTGAAGTTGTATTGGTTATCCGTATCGACGTTCATCTTGATCACGCCGTAGTCGAGCGCCGCGTGGATGTCCTCGAGCTCGGATCCTGACCCGCCGTGGAAGACGTAGTCAAAATGGGCATCGTCTCCGTGGGCCGCCTGGATCGCTGCTTGGCCGTCCCGAAGTACTTCGGGTCTCAGCTTCACGTTGCCCGGTTTGTAGACGCCGTGAACATTCCCAAAGGTTGCAGCAAGGATGTACCGACCATTCTCACCAAGTCCGATCGCATCGACCGTCTTGAGGAGATCCTCGTTGGTCGTGTACAGCTTCTCGCTGGGAACATCTTCAGTATTGACGCCATCCTCTTCACCGCCCACAACGCCTACCTCGAGTTCGAGGATGATGTCGAGCTCGTTCATCTCCTCGAGGAGCTGTGCCGAAAGTTCCAGGTTCGAGTCGAGGTCGATCGCTGATCCATCGAACATGTGGCTCTGATACAGAGGCGGAAGACCGGCTTCCTTGCGCTCACGGCTGACCTGGAGCAAGGGCCGCACGAAGGTATCCACCTTGTCGGCCTGGCAGTGGTCTGTGTGGAGAGCTATGAGAACCGGGTACTGATCCGCAAGGAGGTAGGCCATTTCTGCCACAGCCTGAGCCCCGAGGGCCATGTCGTTGACATAGGTGCCTGACGCAAAGGACCCTCCACCGGTGCTGATCTCAATGATTCCGTCCGACTCTGCGTCTGCGAAGCCCCGCATGGCAGCGTTGAGGGTTTCAGACGAGGTGATGTTGATGGCTGGGTAGGCATACCTGCCTTCTCGTGCTGCATCGAGCATTGCGTTGTATTGGTCTGGTGTTGCGATTGGCATGGATTCCCTCCAACGAGTGGTTCGCTGTCCCAAATTACTCCCTTTTGCGCTGCTCTTCACATCGCGCGGGAAACTTCTGAGTATCGATCACCAATTGCGCTCGGTACAATCTCGCATTCTGGAAGGGTGACAGAGCGGACGAATGTGACGGTCTCGAAAACCGTTGGGCCTTTCGGGGTCCCGAGGGTTCGAATCCCTCCCCTTCCGCCACGAGAAAGACCTGCCGCGCGGCTCTCTTTCTGCCGCTACGACCGGATATTGCTGTAGTATCTATGGTGGAAGGCCGCGTCGGTTCGCGGACTTGAACGATCAATCAATAGAAAGGCAACCGATGCCAATTCTCGATTTCTTCTGGGCCATGCTCATGTTCTTCTTGTTCTTTGCATGGATCTGGGTGCTCATCACCGTCTTCATTGACATCTTCCGCAGCCATGATCTCAATGGCTGGGAGAAGGCGTTGTGGGTCGTGTTCGTGCTCGTGCTCCCACTCCTCGGTGTCCTCGTGTATCTCATCGCCCGCGGTGGCAAGATGCAGGAGCGCCAGGTGAAGGATGCTGCGAATCAGCAGGCCGCATGGTCCAATGCCGTTCAGGATGCGGCTGGCTCCGCCGACACATCGGCCGACCAGCTCACGCAACTTGCCAAGCTGCACGACTCAGGCGCCCTCACGGACGACGAGTACGCAGCGCAGAAGGCCAAGGTACTCAACGCCTAGTCAACCCAACGAT
>JAMBLH010000127.1 GCA_023336875.1 Actinomycetes bacterium | reverse complement strand
TCTCTGGAAGCTGCCGAACTCGTGGGCGACCTCAACGCCCTCTATTCGGAGTTCGACAGGCTGGCCATTGCACATGGTGTCGAGAAGGTCAAGACGATCGGGGATGCCTTCATGGCGATGACAGGCACCACAGAAGACGGAGGCGACAGCAGTGACCTCATCGGTCTGGCACTCGACATGCAGGCGTTCGCATCAACCGCATCGATTGGATCACGCCATGGCATCGATCTGCGCGCAGGTATCGATGTGGGTCCCGTTGTTGCGGGCGTCATTGGTGAGTCACGCTTTATCTACGACGTATACGGCGACACGGTCAACATGGCGAGCCGCATGGAATCCCACGGCGTGCGAGGCAAGATCCAGATCACCCAGAACGTCAAGGACGAGGTCGGGAGCCGATACTCGATCACACCCAGGGGCCCGATCGACGTCAAAGGCATCGGTGCGGTCGAGACATATCTGATCTCGGCGTAGATGACTAGCGGACAGGGAACGGCTGTTTTTCGTTCTCCGTTTTCCGTTTTCCGTTTTCCGAATGAATTTGAGATGTTGGCTCAGGTAGTGAGCTTCTGACTGTGAACTGTGGACCTTGTAGCCGCCATCACGCAATCGCACGATTCCGTAGGCAGATGGAACGAAATCGTCCTGTGCGGGGTTAGTCAACCAATGACCTCGAACACCTTCGCTCTTCCAGGAGACAAGATCACTGCGACCAGTCGACGTGACTGGTTCCGATCGATGGTAAGTGGCGTATATATTTTCGGTCCTGCACACCGTCGACTCATAAGGGCAGCTCGCTCGAATGACCGACAGAGACTCCATCAGGCGGAAAAGGGCTGGGCACACACAACATCTACGGCGCTTGGCCTCACCATCGATTCCTCAGGACTCCACCATGTCGACCCGGCACGTTCCTATGTGGTGGTTCCGCTCCACGAAGGATTCGCGGACCTGCTCGCCCTTCAGCATCTGCCCTTGGACATGGTGTATGCAACCGCAGAGGAACTCTTCGATTGGCATCATCTCGGACCGTACCTTCACGCGTCAGCCCAACCAAGTGTGTCACGCACGAACGGCCCCCAGGCGTACCGAACACTCCTGCGTGCGGGCAAGGCTGCGGCGGCTCGAGGCGAAAGCCTTGTTGTATTCCCCCAGGGAACGGTGCTCGGCATCGAGACGAAGTTCACGGGGGGAGCTTTCCGAGCAGCGCAGCATCTCAACATGCCCATCCTCCCTGTAATTCTGACGGGGGCATCTTCTGTGTGGGACTACCCGTTCTCAACACAACTCCACTTCGGGAGAACGATCCACATGGAGGTGCTCGATCCCGTGCCACCCCACCTTGCGGTGGCCCTGGCCGAAGATATCGAATCCGAGATGAAGGACCGAGCTCTCGCTGCAACACCTGGCCCACGACGCTACGTCCCTGAGCGCGATGGCTGGTGGGACGACTACCGATTCGAGATCGATCCCAGATTCTCAGACCTGAAGGAACGCGTCGCACAG
>JAMBLH010000126.1 GCA_023336875.1 Actinomycetes bacterium | reverse complement strand
TCGTCGCGGAGCAGGTGTTGATCATGATGAAGCCCGCATCGAAGAGGTGGTCGAGTAGGAGGCTCAACCGCCGTGACTCGTCGGGTGTCACAAACGCCTCGCGGTAGTTCTGCGGTGGATGCTCCTTCATGTGCACTCTGAACATCGATCCACCACCTGTCACGCATGCGCTCGCACCGGTCACCTCAATCGCCCGATTGATGCCTTTCACCGCGCGCTGGGCCAGCGAGTTGACCCGAGTGGCCGCATTCATGTCGAATAGCTCCATGGTCACAAGCCCCGCGGTCATCGTCACAGGATTTGCTGAGAACGTTCCTGAATGTGGGAACAGGACGGTGTCGGCCAACGGGTTCATCACATCCATGACGTCAGCACGACCTGCAATCGCACCAACAGGAAAGCCTCCACCGATCATCTTTCCCATCGCCGTGAGGTCGGGATGTACGTCATACCACTCCTGGGCGCCGCCATACTGGGAGCGGAATGTGATGACCTCGTCGAAGAGCAGCAGAGAACCGTCGTTGGTCGCCCACTCCTTCAGCGCCATAACGAACTCAGCCGAGGCAGGGATCAGCCCTACGCGGTGTGGGAGCGGGTCGATGATGATCCCGGCAAGCTGTCCCCTGTGTTTCTCGAGGATTGCAATCGCCCGCTCCGGATCATTGAAGGGGATGACCACGACGTCAGCGAGCACAGCTGGCGGTGTTCCGAACGCCACGGGCACAGCTTCAGGGCTCGCGTCGAGACCCCAGTTTGACGGATCAGCGGTCTGTGAGATTTCCGCGTAGTCATACAACCCGTGATAGGAACCCTCGACTTTGGCGATCTTGTGCCTGCCAGTGAAGGCCCTGGCCGCCTTGAGCATCCCCATCACGGCCTCGGTGCCTGAATTGACGAACCGTATCTTGTCGAATCCGTCGTTTCGGCTCACGATGTGCTCCGCGTACCGGATCTCCACCTCGGTGGCGAGCGTGAACGCGGTGCCACGACTGAGCTGTTCGGTCACCGCGTGGACGACCTCCGGGTTCGCATGGCCGTGGATCAGGGAAGCCATGTTGTTCGCGAAGTCGATGCGCTCGACTCCCTCGATGTCCGTGACCCGGCACCCCTTGGCGTAATCGGCGTAAAGGGGGTGGGGCTTGCGCAGCACGGTGTTTCTGCTTACCCCGCCCGGGAGTACGGCGAGTGCACGCTCATACAGCTCGGCGCTTCGCGATCCTGAGGACATCACACCACCGCCGACGACATACGGGACATGGGAAGGAGTTGCGCGCCTGTCCTTTCCTGGACGTATTCGAAATCGACGCCAGGCGAGAGCTCAGCAAGCCGGAATCCGTCGGGGGTGACATCGATCACAGCAAGATTGGTGTAGATGCGGTCGACAACACCGGGGCCAGTCAGCGGATACGTACACGATTCGACCAGCTTCGGCTCACCGTTGCGCGTCGTGTGCTGTGTCACGACAAAGATCGTCTCCACGCCGGCGACGAGGTCCATTGCACCACCAACAGCTGGGATTGCACCAGGTTCTCCCGTCGACCAGTTCGCAAGATCACCATTCTGGGCAACCTGTAGAGCACCGAGGACACAAAGATCGATATGTCCTCCACGGATCATCACGAAGCTGTCGGCATGGTGGAAGAACGACGCACCCGCAACCGCCGTCACTCTGCGCTTCCCTGCGTTGATCAGCTCTGGGTCACCCGCGTCCTCTGGCGCTGGGCCCATGCCGAGGAGGCCGTTCTCGGTGTGGTAGATGAACTCGCGACCCTCAGGCACGTGTGCGGCAACGAGTTCGGGAATCCCGATTCCGAGATTGACGTACGATCCGTCGGGAATGTCCAGGGCGACTCTCTCGGCCATCTCATCCCGGCTCAAACCGATGGCGCTTGGGACCGTCATGGGTAGGACGCGCCTTGTGCAACAAGGGTCGACTCGAGCGCCGGTTCTGCCACGATCACAATCCGATCAACGAAGATCCCAGGGGTCACGACGCACTCAGGATCGATGCCGCCTGGTGGAACGACCTCGCTTGCCTGCACGATCGTGGCGTCCGCTGCGGTGGCCATGACGGGACTGTAGTTCCGAGCAGTCTTGTTGAAAATCAGGTTGCCGTGATAGTCGGCAACCTTGGCTTTGATCAGCGCGAAGTCCGCGGTGAGAGCGTATTCGAGCACATAGTCTCGACCGCCAATCTCTCTTCGTTCCTTGCCGACTTCAAGCGGCGTGCCAACGGACGTAGCGGTATAGAACGCAGGGATGCCAGCTCCGCCAGCCCTAATCCTCTCCGCAAGTGTGCCCTGGGGTACGAGGTCGAGAGCGGTCCTGCCGCTCTGATAGAGTTCAGGGAACACGGTTGAGTTCAACGTCCGAGGATACGAGCAGATCATCTTCGAGACTCGGCCAGCCCTGATGAGGGCGGCCAACCCGACCTCACCGCTTCCCGTGTTGTTGTTGACAACAGTGAGATCTGTCGCGCCCTGATCGATCAGGGCATGGAGCAACTCGATCGGACTCCCAGCCTCACCGAATCCACCGACCATGACGGTGGCACCATCAAAGATGTCTGCCACGGCCTCCTCGACGCTCGATACTCGCTTGTCGATCATGACTTCATGAACCGCCTGGGGATCCGATCATCACAGGTACCGGTTCAACGACCTTCTCAACACGGGTGTAGTCGTAGAGGCCAGCCTCATCGAAGATGACTCTGTCCTCATAGTCATCGAACCAGACCGCGTCAGGGTTCCTGCCCACGATGCACACCTTTCCTCTGTCAGGCGCGTCGGCGGCATTTCTCAGGATCTTGAATATCAAGACGCCATTCTCCGTTCCCGCCAAGCCCGGAATAGGTTCGTCTGTGACGGCCACGACTTCTGTCTTGCCCTTGTAATGGGTGATCGAGAGACGTGCGTGGGTTTCGACGCCCGACAGTCCTTTCTGAGACTCATTGAGGATGCTCCATGCCGTTTCGATCGGCACATTGAAGGCTCGGTAGGCAACGATGTCCCTTCCGCAGAAAAAGTAATGGTTGCCCACACCGACGCGGTACAGAGCTCGCTGCATGATGCGAAGAGCGTCAGGATCATCGTTGACGCCCTTGATGATCGGGGCCTGATTCTCGACCTGAAGCCATCCGCGCGACACAACAGCGTCCATGGCACGTTTCGTGGCAGGAATCCACTTGAGAGTTCCGTTCGGGTTCTCGATGTACTGACCGTCCGGGCCCTTCTCCAGAAACTCGTCAGGATGATTGAAGTGCACCATCAGTCGGAATCCAACCTCGGGATATGTTTCGTGGAACCGGTCGAGCATCGAGAGGAACGCTTCGTCGAAGCGATCAGGATAGAACGCCATCTCCTTTGTGCCGAGGCGTATGGATTCCACGCCCGCTTCGGCGAGTGCAGATAGCCATGCCGCGATCTTGCTGTTCGGAAGGGCCATTGCATCTCCGCCCGACAGCAGGATCTCCCGCAGCTTCTCGCGTCCCGATTCAGGGTGCACCCCACCGTTGGCGAACACATCGGCATTATGAGCACGGACGTAATCCGTCACTTCACCTATCTGGGAGAGGCCCTTCTTAGAAACAGTTCCGTCCAGCCTCTCGATCTCCTTGCGGCTGATGAGCTCTTCCCGATAGCAGAACCTGCAGTGTGCGGAACACGTCGAGATGACGTACATCAGACCCATCTCGTACTTGTGCAGCAAGCCCTCGACAGGGCTGTAGTCCATCTGATAACCCGGATCCTCGGATCCCTGGAGATTGAGCGTCTCGTCAGCGCTTGCCTTGACCAGGCGCTGAAGTGCCTTCGAGTTCTTGGCAAGCTCAAAGTAGTGACGGGTGATCTTGACCGGCATGCGGTCCTCAACGTCGCGCTCTGTTCCGCGGAGGCTCATCAGCTCGGCGATTTCGTCCTTTGAGTAGAAACCCGCCATGTCCTCAGGTGCCCTGTCCTCGAAGAACGCGTCCAGACCGTTGATGATCTGGCGGTCGTACCTGGGATTCTCAACGGTGTCGAGAAAGCTCTGCTCTCTCGGTGTTGGGACGTATTTCGGTGCCCTGCTCACGTCGAACCTCGATTCATCTCGTGCCACTGCATCCAACTGTAACAGAAAGCATATTCGAAATATGCTAATGTAACAAAATGCTCAGAGATATTTCTCACGACTCGACATCGACCCTCATCGCCGCGGTGAGTGACGAGCTGACGCCCACAGAACGCCGCATTGCCGAGGCGGTACTCAAGGACCCGTCCCTTCTGGCCTTCGGAACGGTTGCAGACCTCGCCCGTCAGGTAGGCGTAAGCAGACCATCGATCGTTCGATTCGCCGTGAAGCTCGGTTTCGACGGCTACACAAGCCTGCAGGAGAGCGTGCGGATCGGGCTCTCCCAGCGTCTGTTCAGACCAAGCGACCGTATCAGACATGAGGAGGACCCGACCACAACCAGCACTCGGATTGCGCTTGCCAATGCGATCACAACGGTGTTCGAAGCCGTTGACGATCACACGATTGCAACACTCGGCGACCCAATTGCTGCCGCGGACGTGGTCTGGGTGATATCAGGTGAGACATCCCGCGCTGGGGCTCACACATTCGTAAGCGGAATGTCGATCGTGAGACCTGGCGTGACGTTCGTCGATCCACATTCCGTCGGCACCGATCTCGCCGGCGCGAGCACACAAGATGTTGCCGTTGTCTTCGACTTCTACCGATATCGCCAGGATGCTGTGGACACGGCCAACGCGTTCGCCGAGGCAGGTGTCCAGATCGTTGCGATCACCGACGGACCACTCTCTCCCCTCGCAGCGCTGACGGACAAGTGGCTTGGTCTCAGTGTGCCCGCTGTGGGTCCTTTCGACAGCTCAGTACCTGCGGTAGTAGCTGCAGAACTGCTCGTCGCGTACGTTGCGAGAGGACTCCACACGCAGGCAACGGGGAGGATCGACCGCACCGAGGAGATGTGGGCAGCAACCGGGGCCTTTGTCCTCAGTCAGTAATCGAGTACAAGCTCCCGGTTCTTGTCGAGAGGAACGCATCGAAAGGGATCTCCTCCTGTTTGAGGAATCCCCTCTGAGGCAACAGTCGGTCACTCACCATCTCGATCACCGCTACGACGGAGCCGGCGGTCGTCCAGGCGATTGCTGTCCGTTCGCTTCCGACAAGCGTGCGGGGTTTGAACGCACGCACATACTCGTGGCGCTTCAGCTGCTCATTGATTTGCCCCTCCGATGCAACGTGGATGTAGACAACATCGTCGTCGACGGGAGGTTTTGCATGTGTGAGGATCTCTCCCGCAAGCTCTTTCTGATCACGCATGAGCAGCTCATGGAAGAAGAAATTCATGAGCACACGGTGTCCAGGATACCTCATCGTCTTGTAGTCGATGTTCTCGACACGCCCGAGGTAGGTCTCACACATTGTTCCCAGGCCCCCCGACGTCGTGAACGCCTCAAGGCGTGTGCCATCAACGAGGATTGTCTCCTCCCATTCCATTGGTGACACCCACTTGTGCACACCCTGGTCGATCACCTCGCAGTCGTTCAGATACTCGTTGACCACACCCTCGGGTGACCAGTTGAAGGCATAACCCATGAGCCCGACTGGGTGTTGCGGGAGAGCACCAACGCGCATCCGGATGGATCTGCA
Source organism: Actinomycetes bacterium (assembly GCA_023336875.1). GTDB lineage: Bacteria > Actinomycetota > Acidimicrobiia > Spongiisociales > UBA5794 > B3-G11. The sequence continues at coordinate 19,125 of JAMBLH010000126.1, read as the reverse complement.
CTCGTCGAAGGTGTCGAACTGCGATGCGGCCACGATGCCAACGAACCCGGGGGCAAGGCCGCACTGCGGTGCCATAAGGCCTGCAGATGTCTCTGCGAGTTCCCTGATCCGTTGGGTGGTGCCGACGTCCTCAGTGAGATCGAAGTAGTGGATCCCGTGCTCGTGGGCCACCTCGGCGACTCCTACGTTCAGGTGATAGGGAAGGCACGAAAGCACTGCGTCGACGCCGTGGAGTTCAGCAAGGAGAACTTCACCGTCAGAGACATCGACCGCCTTGACCTCGAAGGGATGGTCATGGCGCGGAAATCGTGTGTCGGATCCCGTCACTTCGAATCCACTCTCGGCTAGCAGCTCAGCCGCAAGCAACCCGATCTTCCCAAGCCCAAGCACAGCAATTCTCTGAATCGAGCGATCAGCAGTATCAGTCATCACAATTCACCTGAACAATCGAGTAGTACGCGAGAACGGGAGGCTAACCGATTGCCTCTGACTGTGAACTGTCAACCGTGAACTGAGAACTGTGAACTGTCAACTGTCAACTTCTCAAAGAATCTGAGACAGGAACAACTTCGTGCGATCGTGCTGTGGGTTCGTAAAGAAGTGTTCAGGAGTTCCCTCTTCAACGATGATGCCGTAGTCGAAGAAGAGCACTCGGTCAGCGACCTGGCTGGCAAAGCCCATCTCGTGGGTAACCACCATCATCGTCATGCCTGAGAGCGCAAGCTCCTTCATCACGTCGAGCACCTCCTTGATCATCTCGGGATCAAGGGCGGAGGTGGGCTCGTCGAAGAGCATGATCTTGGGCTTCATGGCAAGTGATCTCGCAATGGCAACACGCTGCTGCTGGCCACCGGAGAGTTGACCCGGATACTTGAGAGCCTGCTCAGGAATTCCCATCTGCTCAAGCAGCCCCATCCCGAACTCCTCTGCTTCGGCCTTCGGCTCTTTGCGGACCCACTGGGGTGCGAGGGTGACGTTGTCGAGCACAGTGAGGTGGGGGAACAGATTGAACTGCTGGAACACCATGCCAACCTCTGACCGCACCTTCTCCACGTTCTTGATATCGTTGGTGAGCTCGATCCCATCGACGATGATCGTCCCCTCCTGATGGGCCTCGAGGCGGTTGATACATCTGATATAGGTCGACTTACCCGAACCTGATGGACCAATGATTACGACCACTTCGCGCTCTCGCACTGTCGCTGTAACACCCGAGAGCGCCTGAAAATCGCCGAACCACTTCTTGACATCATCCGTGATCACGATTGGGTCTCCGAGTACCCGCTCGCTTGCCTGTTCATTCTCTGTCATATTGGCTCCTTGTGAATCCTTGATCTACCGCTCGCCTACGCCAAGCTTCTTCTCCATGCGAAGGCTGATTCGGGAGAATGTGAACGTGAACAGCCAGTAGACCAGGGCGGCGAACAGCAGGGTCTCCTTGATTGAACCGAGGAAGTTGAACGGCGTGCTCTGTGAGGGGATGACCTGGCGAGCGATGTGGAGGAAATCGAACAAACCAACGATCGTAACGAGCGATGTGTCCTTGAACAGCGCAATGACCTGCCCTACGAGCGCAGGAAGGACGGCGCGCAACGCCTGGGGCAGAGTAATGAATACTGTCTCCTGCAACGTGGTCAGACCCAGAGCCTTCGACGCCTCCTTCTGACCGACGGAGACCGATTGCAAGCCCCCACGGACGTTCTCTGCCAGATACGCGGCGTTGAAGAACGCCATGGCGCCAATTGCCCGCACGACGCCACCGATCTCGACTCCGTCTGGCAGAGCAACAGGCAACATCAGAAATGCGATCAGAAGCCAAGTAATCAGAGGAACGCCGCGGATCAACTCGATATACGCCGTTGAAAGCAGCCTGAAGATCGGCATTGTGGACGTTCGGCCAAGCGCGAGAATCAGCCCGAACGGAAAGGAGAGCACGATCGCTGAGAACGCGAGGATGATGGTTAGCGATAGACCACCGAGCATGAACGAGGTTGGTACTTTGATCCCCGAAACGGTTGATATCGTAAACGTGAAGAAAGCGATCACGGAAGCCATGATCAGCCACCCGTAAATCAAGCCCTTCGCGCCTTCACCACCGAAAGTGGGGCCCGCGAGTCCGAACAAGGCCACCGCCAACATGAGCAACCGGAATATGAACGGCATCGGGAACAGGAATGTAATGAAGGCTGCTACCAACAGAAGTCCGCCGATGATCCGGGCAGCCTCCCCTGATCCAGGTCGCGCAACGAACCACAACAAAGCGGCGCCGAATGTTCCAAAGAGGATCAAGGCCGGTAGATAGATTTCTAGGCCCGCGCCCCAGTCCCACACCGGATCCCTTATCAGAACCAGTACAAGCACAGGAAAACTGAGCGCCCACAGAACCATCAGAGCCTTCTTCAGACCGCCGGTGCCGTTCCGGTTGCCTATGAAGTGGAATAGAAGGTATGTCAGCGCTCCAACGGCCGCGATGATGGTCCATGGCAGGGTCGTGCTCTCCGCTATGGGTCTGAACACGGTGGTCTGATTGCCCTGTATGGTCGCTGCTTCGACCCTGTCCGTAATGATTCGGCCATCGTCGAGCTTGGCGGGCACAGGAACGTCGAGCGTCCAGATCAACGCAAGCCCGATCACGATGAGGATCCCGACGACTCCCATTATCGGAATGATCGCCTCCTTGGACTTCTCCCCTATCCACGCGCGGAGAGCGTATCCAGCGATCATCAGGACGAGTCCGAGGCCGATCCACGCGATCTGGGGATTCCTCGACACCGGTGCGAGGATGCCTCCCAGCACAAAAACGGCACCGACTCCCATTAGAGCCTTGCCAATCATGCGCGGCTCGGCCATCCCACCGATCTTCCACACACCAAAGGAAGCAGCCAGAAGGATCACGACGATGCCGACAGTGAGCCAGATCCGCCATAGCTGGTCAGCCGGGTAGGCGAAGACCATCAGAAGCTTCAAGTTGAACGTCACGGCGTCCCAGCGGCGCCCCGGGGCCATGATGAAACCAAGAAGTGCCTTGTAGGCGAGAATCGACACTGCTATTGACACGAGGCTAAGGAATCCGCTCGCGGGCGATGAGAACAGGTTGTGTCGCAACCAGAGCACCGGCCCCTTTGGCGGCGGCTCAGGCGCGATTTCGAGGTCTGGAAGTGTTACTACGTCTGACATATCATCGCTCCACCAGCATCATCTTGCGGTTGTAGTGATTCACTATTGCGGAGATCGTCAGGCTCATGGTCAGGAAGAAAGCCATCCAGATGAGCACGACAGGGAGCGATTGGCCCGTTTGATTCAAGATCGTGAAGCCGACGGCGACGATATCTGCGTACGCAACGGCCAGACCGAGCGACGTGTTCTTCGCCAGGTTCAGATACTGGTTTCCAAGCGGTGGGAGGATGATCCTGAAGGCCTGTGGCAGTATGATCAGGCGTAGGTACTGGCTGCGAGTAAACCCAACCGCTTGGGAAGCCTCGGTCTGTCCCTTGGGTACCGCAAGGACGCCTCCGCGTACGATCTCGGCAATGAACGAAGCGGTATACAACGTGACCCCCGTCCAGAGCGCAAAGAACGGAATCGTGATGACCATTCCGGTCTGACCGAACTGTGGAAGTTGTGCTGTTCCTCGCAGGATCACCTCAGGACGTTCGAACACCAACGGGCCGCCGGTCCTGACGCTGTTAAGCCGCCCGTCCACGGAATCGGGTGAGAACGAGCCTGCGAGCCAACCGAAGAAGTTTGAGAACGCCTTGAGCAAGAGTTCTGCGACCGTGAGAGTCTCGCCTCCCACCGTCTGAATTGCGAATCCACCGATGACGAAAGCGAGCGCAGCAACCACCAGTCCGCTGAGTCCGGCGAAAATGACTCTGAACCAATCGTCGTCAGTCATCTTCCCGAAACCGGCCGGTGTGCGTCTCGAATCGAAGAAGTTACGAATCCACAGACCAGCGGATACAACAGCGATCGCTGCAATCGTCACAGGCACGAGAACTGGCGGTATGTTCAGGATGAAATCAGAGATGGCATCGAGAATCGGCTCCATGAAGGCGAGGATGGGCCAGGCAAACCAGCCGACTGCGGCGAACACGAGAACCGTCAGTAGCCCGAACCAACCACCATGCCCTGGCTGCCCTGTCTCCTCCTGATGTGCCATTCGTCTCTTCGCGACGTACCGCGCAGCAACGATGCCGACGATCACAAAGATCAGCCATGGCCAGAACCCTCCCGCAGGAAAGATCCAAGAAAGACCGAAGCCACGGCTTGATGCCTTGAACCAGTAGACGCCCACATCATCGACTGTGAGATCTGGGAGTCCCCTGCCGAGAGCCGCCCAGAAAAATATCTGCACAAGAAGGGGGATATTGCGGATGATCTCGATGTAGACGGTCGCCATCTTGTTGAGGATCCAGTTGCTTGAGAGCCGCGCAACACCAATCAACGTGCCGAGGATCGTCGCGACGAAAATCCCTGAGATCGCAACACGCAAGGTGTTGACGATGCCGACGAGTATCGCCTTTGCCCCACTATCGGGGAGTACGTCGATGCCTTCTCTGATCTGGACGCCGGTTGGGTTTGAGAGCCATGTCCAACCGAAGGTGATATCGGATCTCTCGAAGTTGCCGAATGCCGTGGAGGCCAGGGTTACGAACAGAGCAACCACGCCGATGAGCACGATGATCTGCGCCGTCCATTTCAGGACAGTTCCGTTCCGCCACAAGGGCGTCTTTTGATGCTCGCGTACCTGAACGGTCACGCCACAGCCTTCCTTCGCGACCTGTTATTCCTGGCCGCCACTCTGCTTGGCGGCACACTAGACGGCATGCGGCTCACTTTGCGAGCAAAACAAGTGAATTCGTGCTCGGCGACCGACGGCAATCGGCAGTAGCGCGACGAAGGGGCCGCCCATTGGGCGGCCCCTTCGTCGCTTGAGTAGCTGGTTGCTAGCGAGCTGGCGGTGCGTAGATCAAGCCACCGTCGAACCACTGGAGGTTCGGTCCGCTGCGCTCGAGTCCCAGTGGACCCGTGAGCGTGTTCTCGAAGATCTCGCCATAGCTTCCGACCTGCTTGATGACCTGCAGGAAGGCATCGGCGTTCAAGCCCATTGCTGTCTGCAGTTCCCCATCGCCACCGAAGAGGCGGGTGAGTTCAGGCGTGTCATCCATCATGCCATCCACATTCGTCGAGTCAATGCCAGCCTCGTCGGCAATGAACGTCGCAAAGACCGTCCAGTTGACGATGTCGAACCAGGCGTCATCATTCTGACGGGTTACAGGTCCAAGTGGCTCCTTGGAGATCGGAGCACCTGGGAAGATCACCCAGTTTGCCGCATCCGCGTTCTCCAGCTGGCCCTGTGCAGAACGGAAGGCGAAGAGGCCCGAACCGTCAGTCGTATAGACGTCACATGTACCTGCAAGGTATGCCTCCTGCGTCCCAGCAGTGTCTTCGTACGTTTCCAACGTGATCGTGATCCCGTTGACCTGGGCACCCTCGGTGATGTTCTTCTCTGTCGTCGTTCCTGCGTTCACGCAGACCGTTGCGCCATCAATATCAGCGATTCCGCTCTCCGTCGAGAGACCTGGGAAAGCATCAGTGCTTGCCAGAATCTGCTGACCGTCGTAGTACGTTGTCGTCGCAAACTGCACACCGATGTCTGCGTCACGGCTCTGGGTCCATGTCGAGTTACGGATCAGCACATCGATCTCACCGTTCTTGAGAGCTTCAAAGCGCTCAGCGGCGGTCAGGTCACGGAACTCCACAGCGGTTGCATCGCCAAGAGTGGCGGCAGCAACTGCGCGGCAGTAGTCGGCGTCGAAGCCAACACTGTTTCCTGTATCATCCGATACAGAGAATCCGATCGCGGATCCACTGACACCACAGATCAGCTTCCCTCTTGCAACCACGGTTGCGAGGGTGCTTTCACCAGTGTCGATTGTTTCTTGACCGGAGCTGTCGCCTTCAGCGGCAGTCGTGGTCGTTGTGTCGCTGCTATCGTCGCTCCCACCGCATGCTGCGGCTACGAGGGCGAGAACAGCGAAAAGCACAGCAAGTCTTTTTAGCATGCTGGTGTTTCTCCTTCATTTGCTTGTTCGAATTGGGCGGCAAGGGGTCTCGCCGCGATCGGTCAGAGACCGAATGACTGCAAGTTAGCCACATTCGGCCACTCCTAGCAACCGTTTCGACAGAAATCGTCGATTGTCATGCCGGGTAGACTGTGGCCAGAAGCGACACACCGGAGGATCTACATGCCCGCGTCCGTGATTCTCGGCGCCCAATGGGGGGATGAGGGCAAGGGAAAGATCACCGACCTTCTCTCTGAGAAGGCCGACGTTGTCGTGCGGTATCAGGGTGGAAACAACGCTGGGCACACCATTGTTACGGGAACTCAGAAGTTCGCTCTGAGCCTCATCCCCTCAGGCGTTCTGTATCCAACAGTCACCCCGGTCATTGGTAACGGTGTCGTAGTTGACCCGAAGTGGTTCTTCGAGGAGATGGAGACACTTGTCACGAAAGGCATCGACCCCTCGCGCGTCAAGATCTCGAACAACGCCCATCTCATCATGCCCTATCACCGAAAGCTCGACGCAGTGATTGAGCGGTACCTTGGCAACTCGATGATCGGTACGACCAAGCGAGGCATCGGACCCGCCTATACGGATAAGTACTCTCGAACTGGTATCAGGGTGCAGGATCTCTTCGACGAGAAGATCTTCAGGGAGAAGCTCGAGGTGGTTCTCAAGACGAAGAACCAGCAACTCGTCAAGATGTACAACCAGCTGCCTCTCGACTTCAACGAGATCGCAGACGAGTACCTGGACTACGCGCCGCGTCTCAAGCCATATGTGGCCGACACCTCCCTCCTTGTCTGGGAAGCACTCCAAGATGGAAAGAACGTCCTTTTTGAGGGAGGTCAGGGCACCCTGCTCGACGTTGACCACGGGACCTATCCCTTCGTGACCTCGTCCAACCCGACGGCCGGAGGAGCACCGGTGGGAATCGGCATCGGTCCAACCATGATCGATAACGTCATCGGCGTGGCGAAGGCCTACATCTCGCGTGTCGGCACAGGTCCATTCCCAACGGAACAGATCAACGAGATCGGCGACCGGATGATCGACATCGGAGGTGAGTACGGTGTCGTCACGGGAAGAAGAAGACGCTGTGGCTGGCTCGATGCTGTTGCTCTGCGGTACGCCGCCAGGGTAAATGGCCTCACAGAGATCGCCCTGACCAAGCTCGACATTCTCTCGCACTTCGACACGATCAAGATCGCGACTGCTTACGAGGCCGAGGGCGAGACCTTCACCGAAATGCCACGCCAGCAACGAGTCCTCCATCAGTGTGCCCCTGTGTACGAGGAGCACGAGGGGTGGGGAGACGACATCACAAAAGTGACGAAGTACGAAGACCTCCCGCAGCTCGCGAGGGACTATGTCGAGCGGATCGAGGATCTCGCCGGTGTGCCGATCAGAACCGTGTCCGTTGGCCCTGGTCGCATAGCCACCCTGACAAAGGAGTAGACACATGCGAGTTCTTCTTCTTGGCGCCGGCGGAAGGGAGCATGCCCTTGGATGGAAGCTCGTCCAAAGTCCAATGCTCGAGAGATTGATCTCGTGTCCGGGAAACCCTGGCCTTGCCGAGATTGGAGACGTTGTACCCGATGTCGATCCCGATGACCCCTCTGCAGTCGTAGCCCTTGCTTCGTCCGAAAATATTGATCTCGTCATCGTCGGCCCGGAGTCACCACTCGCTGCGGGAGTAGCGGATGCACTCATCGAGGCACGGATCCCCGTGTTTGGCCCCACACAGGCGGCAGCTCGGCTGGAGTCGTCAAAGTCCTTCGCCAAGGAGATCATGGCAGCGGCAGGCGTGCCAACCGCGAAATCGGCAACGTATTCCGACCGCGAGGCAGCCGCTATCCGTCTCGAGGAGATGGATGGTCCGTACGTCGTGAAGGCGGACGGGTTGGCCGCGGGAAAGGGAGTGCTCGTAACCGACTCGCTTGAAGCCGCGATCGTGTGGGCCGACGCATGCCTTGGGGGACGGTTCGGTACCGCGGGATCCTCAGTTGTCATTGAGGATCACCTTGAAGGTGAGGAGGTTTCCATCTTCTACATCTGTGCAGCAGGAGAAGCGATGCCCCTTCAGCCTGCGCGCGACTACAAGAGGTTGCTCGACGGTGGCGCTGGCTCCAATACAGGGGGGATGGGATGTTTCTCGCCGGTGGAGGACGTCAACGATGACCTCATTGACTGGACGACGGTCAACGTTGCACTGCCGACGCTTGCCGAGATGGCCGGGCGGGGAATCGACTACACCGGGTTCCTATATGTGGGCCTGATGCTCACCTCGGACGGCCCCATGGTCCTCGAGTTCAATTCGAGACTCGGTGATCCCGAAACAGAAGTACTCATGCCACGCATCACCTCCGATCTTCTCGCTGTATTGAAGGCCGCCGCGAACGAGGGCCTCACAGGACAGACGGTTACCTGGTCCGACCAGGCTGCGGTGGATGTCGTCCTCGCATCGCCCGGATATCCGGATTCACCGACAACAGGGCATCTGATCTCGGGCCTTGAGTCGCTCGAGATTGCCGAACCCCTGGGAAGCGTTCTCGTCTTCCAAGCAGGCACGCGGGACGTCGAGGGTCAGCTGCTGACTTCAGGAGGCAGGGTCCTCAATGTCGTTGGGCTTGGCGCGAACATCGGCGAGGCAAGAGAGAACGCATACGCCGGTGTCCACAGGATCTCATTCGAAGGGATGCAGTTTCGCACGGACATCGCTGCGCAACGGAAGGAACATCCAGAATGAAGGTTGCGATCCTCATGGGGTCAGACAAGGACATGTCAAGGATGGAGGCTTGTGCAGCGGTTCTCGACGAGTTCGACATCGATCACGAGGTCCATGTCATGTCCGCCCACCGCACGCCTGAGAAGGTGGCTCTCTTCGCATCGACAGCGAGGGAGAACGGGTTCGGTGTGATCATCTGCGGTGCGGGCAAGGCGGCCCACCTTGCGGGCGCAGTTGCTGCGCATTCAACGCTGCCGGTTATCGGGATCCCTATCGCTGCAGGGGGTCTCGGCGGCGTTGATGCGCTTTATGCAACCGTGCAGATGCCAACGGGCATCCCGGTCGCAACGGTTGCCATCGACAGTTCTGCCAACGCCGGCTACCTGGCGGCGTCGATTCTGTCCGTCGCGGACCCGGCGCTCGCACTACGACTCGCTAAGTACCGCGAGGGCCTCAACGGATGATCGAACGCTATTCGACTCCACAGATGACCGCAGTGTGGTCAGAACAGCGCAAACTCGCTGTGTGGAGAGAAGTTGAGATCCTCGTTGTGGAAGCGTGGGCTCAACTCGGCGTAGCTCCAGAGACGACAGCCGCTTCAGCGGCCAAAGCTCCGGAAGTCGACATCGTTGCGTGGAAGGAGCGCGAAGCCATCACCCACCACGACGTTGCTGCGTTCGTCGACCTACTCGCGGCCTCGGTTGGCGACGGAGGCGAGTGGATCCACTACGGGCTCACCTCATCCGATGTGCTCGACACCGCATCGGGTGTTCTTCTGAAGGAGTCAGGTGAACTCCTTCTCGAGGCTGTGGCCGAACTTTTCGACACGGTCAAGGAGAAAGCCCTCGAGTACCGCGACACGGTGATGATCGGCCGTACCCACGGCATCTGGGCAGAACCTACTTCTTTTGGATTGAAGCTTGCCAACTGGGCATTCGAGGTCGAGCGCGACCACGAACGTCTCGTGGACGCGGTCAACGGCGTGTCCTACGGGAAGATTTCCGGCGCTGTGGGCACCTACGCCCATACTCCGCCGGCAGTGGAGACCTATGTATGTGGTGCGCTTGGTCTGAACGTTGAGCCAGCGTCAACCCAGGTCATCCCACGTGACCGCCACGCCCACTTCCTCTCCGTGATTGCGTTGATCGGTTCGACCATCGAACGTTTTGCTACCGAGATAAGGCATCTCCAGCGTTCCGAGGTCGGTGAGGTGCGCGAGTCGTTTGGCAAGGGCCAGAAGGGCTCATCTGCAATGCCGCACAAGCGGAATCCGATCGCATCGGAGAATCTCACCGGCGTGTCGAGGTTGCTGCGCGGCTACGCATCGGCCGGTCTCGAGAACGTGGCACTGTGGCACGAGCGCGACATCTCACATTCATCCGTCGAACGGGTCGCTCTCCCCGACGCAACGATCCTCCTGCACTACGCATTGGTTCGGATGACTCGCCTGATCGACAACCTCGTCGTGGACACGGACCGCATGCTTGCAAACCTGGAGGCAACCAAAGGACTCGTGTACTCGCAAGCGGCACTGCTCGCGCTTGTCGATTCCGGCCTGACCCGCGACGAGGCCTACCGCCTCGTCCAACAGAATGCCATGATGACCTGGGACGGAGAAGGAACTCTCCTTGAGAACCTCCTCAACGACCCCGATATCCCCCTCGCCGAGGAAGCTCTCACTTCCTGCTTCACCCCCACGCGAGCCCTCCGCAACGCCAACACAGTCTTCACCCGCCTCACCTCAACCGTTCTTGCGTAACTGACGACCGCATTGCGGTCGTCAGTTACGCAAGAACGAAGAGACCGTGGTAGCGACATGGTCTGGCTTTCGGAATACATCGTTCCAGGTGAAGCGGAGGGTTCGCCAACCGAGCTCCTGCGTTCGGTTCTGCTTGTCGCGATCACGCTGGAACGCCACCGTGTCCGAGTGATATGATCGTCCGTCGAGCTCAATGAGGAGCTGACGGTCCGGGTAGGCAAAGTCCGCTCGACAGACAAGCCTCCCGCTCTGCTCATGAATCTCGAACTGTGGCACCGGCAACTCGATCTGGCTGACAAACAGGACACGGAGGAAACGATCCTCGAGATAGCTCTCAGTACGTCCGCCTACGATCCTGTACATGTCAAGAAAAGGCCGAATGATGCCGACGCCGCTACGACCCCTTTTGGCGACCCGTTTCACGAACGCATCGACTTCGGCCACGGTGAACAGCTCCAACCGCAATGACGTGCTGAGAGCTCGTTCAACCAACCAGGGACTTGTCGCGCCAAGGTCGACAACCGTCCTCGAAGCAGTTGTCACGGGTACGCCATCCATCCACACACGATCCGTCCCACGGAGATCGAGCGACTCGTGTACCAAGCAGTCCGAGCGATGCTCCCGATGCCATCGATCCACCACGACATGAACGGCTCCTGGACGTCGACTGACCATTCCCCACAGGTGCGCCGCGGAGTCATGAGAAATCGCACCACGAGAGCCAACGGACAACGCAAGCACGACGAGTGTCTGAGCTGGTGTACGTGGACTTCCTCCGAACGCATACACGCCCGGAGCACACCTCCTGAGCTGTCCCAGCCTCAGCCGACGCTCGACCATCGAACTCGTCAGACCAACACGGCGCAGGAGTTCCCCATGCACGACACCATGCTGTTGCTCGGCAATCGTGGCTGCCTCGAGGTCGGCGGAAGTCCACACGCCTCCACCCTGCCAAATTCCCGACACACTTTCTAGTCCTCCGTTCTTGCGTAACTGACGACCGCAGTGCGGTCGTCAGTTACGCAAGAACGGGGGTCAGGGTGTGTTCTGCATGTGGTGGGCGAGGGCGGTGATGCGGGTGTTGAGGAAGTCACGAATATCGCCCTCTACGCCATTCTCGTTGAGGGACTGGGAGAAGCAGCGGAGCCATGTTTCGATCTCATCGGGACCGATCTCGAAGGGCGCGTGGCGCATTCTCATGCGGGGGTGGCCTCTCTCGGGCGTGTATAACTCTGGGCCACCGGTCCACTCGACAAGGTACGCGAATAGCTTGTCCCGGGACACCGAGTCATCCTTGGGAAGCATGGCACGCAGCACGGGCGCATCAGAGTCCACAATGTCGTAGAACCGATCGACGATCGACCGGACCTTGTCCTCACCACCGAGTGCGTCAAACGGAGTGTCGAAGGGACCCCAATCGTTTTCAATGTCGGTCACACATCCGAGCGTAGATGTGCACAGTCCACAGTCAGCACTTCCAGAACTGTGAACTGAAGACTGAGAACTGTGGACTACTCTTTCGTTCGTGGCGGGATTGCAACACATCGGGTCGGGCAAGGTACGAGAGATCTACCGAGTCGACGACGACCAGTTGCTCATCGTTGCCTCCGACCGAATCTCTGCATTCGACGTTGTGCTGTCCGAGGACATACCCCACAAGGGTCAGGTCCTCACTGGCGTGTCGAGGCACTGGTTCGACATCCTCGATACGCGCCACCATCTCATTTCAACGAACACGGCCGAAATGGATTTCCTCACCTTCGACGAACAACGCGGGTACGCAGGTCGCGCAATGCTTGTTCACGCCGCGGAGGTCATCCCGATGGAGTGCGTCGTGCGCGGCTACCTGTACGGATCGTCGTGGAAGGAGTATGCAGCCGGTGGGGGCCCGACGACCGAGCATCTCCCCGACGAGCTTGAAATGGCAAGCAGGCTTCCCGCGCCAATATTCACACCCGCAACGAAAGCTGAGGACGGTCACGACGAAAACCTGACCGAGAGAGAATCGAGGGCTCTCGTCGGAACCGATCTGTACGAGGAACTCAAGACACGCAGTATCGATATCTATCTCACCGGTGCTGCGTATGCGGCGGATCGAGGCATCATCCTCGCTGATACGAAGTTCGAGTTCGGCAAGGTCGGTGACGAGGTCATTCTCATCGATGAGGTTCTGACGCCGGACTCATCGCGCTACTGGCCTGCCGATGCGTGGGCGCCCGGCTCGGTTATGCCATCGTTCGACAAGCAGCCTGTGCGCGATTGGCTCGAGGATCAGGCCGGATGGGATAAAACACCGCCAGCGCCGACCATGCCCGAGGCTGTCATTCAGGAAACCTCTGACCGCTATATCGAGGCCTACGAGCGTCTTACCGGATCCAGCTTCGCCGACTATCTCGAGTCGATGAGCGCATCGTGACATACTCGTTCACGATATCGATCGCACGCAAGGCTGGACTTTCTGACCCCGAGGGCACGACAACGAAGAAGGCCCTCAACGACCTCGGATTCGACGGTGTGACGCACGTGTCGTATGGCCGCACGATTTCGGTGGATGTAACCGCCGCCACACCACAAGAGGCGCGATCCAATATCGAAGCGATGTGTGAGAAGCTCCTCGCGAATCCAGTCATGGAGACCTACACCATCGAGGCCCTGGCGTGACAATCGCCGTCATCGTCTATCCGGGCACGAACTGCGAACACGACATTGTTCATGCGCTCAGCCTGGCTGGCGCTGATACCGAGATGGTGTGGCATCGCGACACCGAGCTCAACGGAGCAACCGGCATCGTGCTCCCTGGTGGTTTCGCCCACGGTGACTATCTGCGGACAGGAGCGATCGCGCGGTTCTCACCAATCATGGACGCTGTGGTTGACCTCGCTGGTCAGGGCGTCCCGACGCTCGGTATCTGCAATGGGTTTCAGATCCTCACCGAGGCCGGTCTGCTTCCCGGTGGCCTCGTAGCGAATAGAGATCTCAGATTCATTTGCGAAACAGTGCATCTCAGGGTCGAGTCGACCGACAGTGTTCTTACCCGCGCTGCCCACATGGGCCAGGTGCTTTCGATCCCCCTGAACTCGTATGAGGGCAATTACGTCGCCGATGATGTCGATCGAATCGAAGCCGAAGGGGACGTGATTCTGCGGTACTCCGACGAGAATGGCAACGTCGACCACATCACGAGCCCGAACGGGTCGACGAATTCCATTGCCGGCATCACCAACGCGAGTCGAAACGTCGCCGGGCTCATGCCCCACCCGGAGAGAGCATCGGAGGACATCCTCGGTTCGGCAGACGGCATGGTTCTTCTCGAGGGCTTCGTTGCGTCGACAGATCTGGTGGATGCGTGACAACGGCCGAGGTGCCGGCGTACGCACAGCTCGGGATGACCGAGGACGAGTATCAAGCCGTCATCGGAATCCTCGGCCGTGAGCCTCTCGCTGCTGAACTGGCGATGTACTCAGTCATGTGGTCGGAACACTGCTCGTACAAGTCGTCACGGTCGCACCTCAGCTGCTTCACGAGCGATCAACCCTGGGTCGTCGTCGGTCCAGGTGAGAACGCTGGAGTCGTGGATCTTGGCGACGGATGGCTTGCGGCACTTCGTATCGAAAGCCACAACCACCCGTCATTCGTCGAGCCGTATCAGGGTGCTGCAACGGGCGTCGGCGGGATTCTGCGTGACATATTCACGATGGGAGCCAGACCGATCGCTCTATGGGACCCACTTCGATTCGGACCCCTCGATCAACCACACAACCGATTCCTGTTCGAGGGCGTTGTGTCTGGAATTGCTGGTTATGGCAACGCTGTCGGCGTTCCAACACTCGGTGGCGAGGTGGAGTTTGCAGACAGATTCTCGAAGAACCCACTCGTAAACGTGATGGCCCTCGGACTCCTCAAGGAGGAGCAGCTCGTCCTCTCCGCCGCCTCAGGCGAGGGCAACCTTGCGATCTTGCTGGGCAACGCCACAGGACGCGACGGTATTGGTGGCGCATCCATCCTTGCTTCGGCCTCATTCGAGGAGGGGGACGAGGCGAAGCGCCCAAGTGTTCAGGTCGGTGATCCCTTTGAGGAGAAGAAGCTGATCGAGACCTGTCTCGAGCTGTACGACAAGGGGCTGGTCGTTGCGATACAGGATCTCGGCGCAGCGGGCATTTCATGCGCAACCTCGGAGGTTGCTGGAAACGGCGGCATGGGCATGGACGTCGATCTGGACAGGGTGCATCTGCGCGAGCCGGACATGAATCCGGGCGAGATCCTCATGTCGGAATCCCAGGAACGGATGCTCGCGGTCGTGACGCCGGAAGACGAAGCTGAGGTGCTTGCCATTGCTGCCAAGTGGGAAATCGAGGCATCGACCATCGGCACAGTTACCGCCGGACCCGATCTCTCGATCTATGACAGTGGCGAGTTGGTCGGTGAAGTTCCTGCAGCGTCCCTTGCCGATGATGCCCCGAGGTATGACCGGCCATCCAAGCGCCCTGGCTATTTGGATACAGCGTGGGCGAACGAGCCACAGATTCCGGACGAGGTCGATGCAGGCGAAGTTCTTCGTGTACTGCTTGACGATCCCGCGATTGGTGACCGGTCATGGATTTCAAGACAGTACGACCACATGCTGTTCCTCAACACCGTGATAGAACCCGGTCATGACGGTTCGCTGCTGCGGATCAAGGGAACGGAGAAGGCGCTTGCTGTCTCGACCGACGGCGACTCCCTGCGCACCTACCTCGATCCACGACGCGGATCAGCGAGAATCGTCTACGAATCCGCACTCAATGTCGCGGTAACGGGCGCGACTCCCTATGCACTCGTCGACAACCTGAACTTTGGAAACCCGGAGGAGCCGGGCGTCATGTGGCAACTCATTGAATCGGTCGAAGGCATGGCCGCGGCGTGTGAAGCGCTCAATGTTCCCGTCGTCGGCGGCAATGTCTCCCTCTACAACCAAACCGACGGCGTCGACATCTACCCTTCCCCTGTCGTTGGAATGCTCGGCTTCTGCGATCCGATGCCAGAGAACCCTCCTCGCCTCGACAGAGCCGAGGAGGGCATGTCGATCTGGCTTGTCGGTCCTGAACCTCAAGGGGATTTCGCTGCTTCTGCCTACGACAGGATCATCAACGACAGACTTGGCGGGCGTCCAGCGGATGCAGATCCAGAAATGGCTCGTTCCGTCATCGACTCTGCCACAAGCCTCGCTTTCGAGATACCGGTGCTCCACGACATTTCCAATGGCGGCCTCGCTGTTGCGCTCGCCGAAATCGCGATCAGGTCGGGTATCGGCATTTCCGTCACAGGTGTCTCCGCTCCGGACCTCTTTGATGAGACACCGCTGCGAATCATCGCGATGACGCGTAATACGACACTCAACACCAATGCTCACCATCAATGGATCGGGACTGTTGGAGGCACGGATTTGAACTTCGGCGACTCGGGTTCCATTTGTGTCACCGACGCTGCCGCCATCTGGCGCAACGCACTTCCGCGCAGGATGAACCACTGAAGTACGCCAGTCCCCGTTCAAGGAACACGGCCGGCGCCATTACCGTTCTACTTCCATGACCGAGCAAACCCTTCCAACCTGTTATCGCCACCCGGATCGCATCACCGGGTTGAGCTGCACGACATGTGGCAAGTCGATCTGTGTCGAATGCAGCCGCGACGCTTCTGTCGGCCAGAAATGCCCCGAGTGCGCGGCTCCACAAGGCAGGGCGCGCGTCGTCAATGCACGACAGACGTTCGGCCGTCCGTCGTTTCAGACCGCGCCGGTGTCGTTCACGATCATGGCCATCACGGTTGGGATATTCGTGATTGGACTGCTCTCCGCTGATGCCGACCGCTGGCTCTTCCAGACCTTTGCACAAGCGAACTTCCTCGTCGAAGCTGGAGAGTGGTGGCGGATTTTCACCGCGGCTCTTCTCCATGGCGGAATGATGCATGTCCTCTTCAACATGTATGCCCTCTACCTCTTCGGGCCGAGGCTCGAACAGCAGGTGGGTAGTCCGGCATTCGCAGCTCTCTATGTTGCAACCGCGGGAACAGGGGGCATGGTTTCGTACCTGTTCGGGGACATCCAGCAAGTGTCCATCGGGGCATCAGGGGCGATCTTCGGACTCCTCGGTGCGTGGATGTTCGTTGCGTGGAAGATGCGGGGCACTCCAGGTGGGCGCTCGATGTTCAACCAACTCGGGGTACTCCTTGCAATCAACCTTGCACTCCCCCTATTCGTCGGAGGAATCGACTGGCGTGCGCACCTCGGTGGGCTTGCAGGTGGAATCCTCATCGCCTGGCTGTGGTCGGTGCTTGCTGTGGGACGGCCGAACGCGAGGACGATTCGAACGATTATCGCAGTCGGCGTAGCCGTGGGAGCCGCGGTAACCGCAATGATCGTGTGACTGGCCGCGCCAAGCGTTGGGTACACTGCGCGCCGTGAACGAGCGCGCCCTCGACAATCCGATCCTCACGGACCGCCCAGGTGAGGCGTGCGGCGTATTCGGCGTCTCCGGAGAGGACATCGAAGCTGCTCGCCTCACGTACTTCGGTCTATTTGCCCTTCAGCACCGAGGCCAGGAGAGTGCCGGAATCTCGGTAAGCGACGGCGAGAACATCACCGTGTACAAGGATCTCGGTCTCGTCGCACAGGTATTTGATGAAACGGTCCTTGCAGGCCTGCCAGGAAGCCTCGCCGTTGGACACACCAGGTATTCAACGACTGGCTCGAACTCGTGGGAGAACTCTCAACCCGTTTTCAGACACTTTGGCTGGAACGCCATCGCCCTTGCGCACAACGGCAACCTCACGAACACCGACGCGCTCGCGTCTCAGATGGGCCCATTGGCGGCAACAACAGACTCCGAGCTGATGACCGAAGCGATTGCCCATGCAATGACCGAGGATGGGCTCTCCCTCGGCGACGCACTCGCAAGGACACTTCCTCAATTCCAGGGCGCGTTCACACTCTGTGTGATGGACAACACGACCCTTGTCGGTGTACGCGATCCCCACGGCTTCAGGCCGCTGTGTCTTGGCAAACTCGGCGACAGTTGGATCCTCTCTTCTGAGACTGCCGCCCTTGACATTCTTGGCGCGGACTTCGTCCGTCAGATCGCGCCAGGTGAAATGGTGGTCATCTCACAGGATGGTCCGCAGAGCTCGTTCCCGTTCGAACCCACCGAGCCTCGCCTCTGTATCTTCGAGTTCGTGTACTTCGCCAGACCGGACTCAACGCTTCTCGGTCAAACTATTCACAAGGCACGGCAGCGTATGGGTCGCTCACTCGCCGACCAGGCACCCGTGGAAGCCGACGTCACCGTGCCTGTCCCAGAATCCGGGATACCTGCGGCGCAGGGATTCTCTGAAGCATCAGGAATTCCCTATGTTGATGGGCTCGTAAAGAACCGATATGTTGGGCGAACCTTCATCCAACCCGCCCAAGCAATGCGCGAACGGGGTGTCCGCATGAAACTCAACGCGATGCCAGGCATGATCAGAGACAAACGAGTCGTGCTGGTTGATGACTCGATCGTTCGTGGATCGACAACGAAGCAACTCGTCGCAATCGTGCGCGAGGCAGGCGCGACCGAGGTGCACCTGCGGATCTCTTCCCCTCCCTATCGATGGCCCTGTTTCTATGGCATGGACACCGGAGATCGCTCGACGCTTCTCGCCGCGGATCGATCGATCGACGAAATCGCAGAGACACTCGATGTTGACTCTCTCGAGTATCTGGAACTCGACAATCTCATTGAAGCGACCGGTGCGAATGGAGATATCTTCTGCACGGCCTGTCTCTCTGGTCAGTACCCGACAGACATACCGATTGCCGATGGCAAGTTTCTGCTTGAGAGGCTCTCATGACGAGCTATGAGAACGCGGGGGTGAACCTGAGCGCAGCAGACGAGCTCGTTGATCGCATCGGTTGGAGAGTGACATCAACGTGGACTGAAGATGTGGTGGGCACCTTCGGTGGCTTTGCCGCAGGGATCCAGATTCCCGCCGGGTTCGAGCACCCTGTGCTCATGATGTCCACCGATGGTGTCGGAACCAAAGCAGAAGTGGCGCGCCAGGCAGGCTTGCTTGAGGGTCTTGGCTACGACCTCCTGGCCACAGTTGCGGACGACCTCGCTGCCGCTGGAGCCCAGCCGATAGCGATGACCGACTACATAGCCGTTGGAAAGCTCGATGTGGACCGGGTCGAGGTGATCGTTGAATCGATTACCGACGCGTGCAACGAGTCCGACGTAGCCCTTCTCGGTGGAGAGACCGCTGAACATCCTGGGGTGATGCCGCCAGATCAGTTCGACCTGGCGGCCACCGCCCTGGGCATCGTTGAACTCGGCGAGGAGGTTGATTCCTCACAGGTCACAGCTGGGGACGTGATCGTCGGGGTCAAGAGCCCGAACCTGCGAGCCAACGGATTCAGCCTTGTGAGAGCAATCGTTGCGAAGAGTCTCCCTCTTGACAGCACGTTTCCCGACACCGGCGCACCAACGGCCGAGGTACTCCTGGAGCCGAGCATCGTGTACTCCCCCGGTGTCGTGAACATGCTTGCTCGAGTTCGACCACAC
>JAMBLH010000125.1 GCA_023336875.1 Actinomycetes bacterium | reverse complement strand
GCGGTCGCCGCGGGTATGACGGCACTCGTTGTCTCCCAACGAAGAAGTGCACCGATCGGAGCAACGGCGTTCAAGGCCGCGTCCGGCGCACTTGAGAAGCTGCCGATCGTTGTCGTGTCCTCGATCGCTGATGCACTGAAGCGATTGGATCAGCTCGATGTGTGGAAGGTCGGGCTCGATGGCCGTGGTGAACGGTCGATACTTGGACTCGATCTGCTCGGACAACCGGTGGCCCTGTGTGTAGGGGCTGAAGGGGAGGGGCTATCGAGATTGGTATCCGAACGCTGTGACGTCCTTGTCCACATTCCAATGGTTGGTGGAACCGAGAGTCTGAACGCATCGGTAGCCGCTTCCCTTGCCAGTTATGAAGTCGCTCGGGTGCGAGGTTGGCTATCCTGATGGACTTGTTGACGCTTCTGCTGGCGTAGCTCAGTTTGGCCAGAGCAGCCGCCTTGTAAGCGGCAGGTCATGGGTTCGAGTCCCATCGCCAGCTCCAACGCGACGTTCGTCGCGAGTCGTCGTGTGTCGTATGTCGTTCCCAGTTACACTCGCTCCGATGGGGGAGAACGACTTCGGAGCTATTGTTCGCCGAGTAGGGATCTTCTCATGGTCCATGATCGGCCTGATGCTGCTGATCGTGGCGGCCTTCTATGTGTTGGTCGAGGGACGAGTGGTGTTCGCCCCCCTCCTTTTGGCATTGGTCATCATCTACATTCTGAATCCGCTCGTAAACTGGCTCGCGGTTCGCGGTGTGCCGAGAGTGATTGGTGCGATCCTCGGATTCCTTGTGTTCTTCTCCGGTGTTGCGCTGCTCGCAATCGTGATCTTCCCCGATATCAGGACTCAGGCCGAGGCGTTCGTCGAGACGTTTCCCGCCCTATACGACAGCACCGCTCACGACCTCGAGCGCATTCTTGCGTCTGCTGGTTTCGATGGCGTTGCAATCATCGACTACGGCGAGTTGGTCGACTACATCAACGATCCGGAGAACCGAAGTACGCTGATTTCGTTGCTGGCCGATCGTCTGGGTGGTGTCACATCAGGTATCTTCGAATTTATCCTGATCTTCCTCGTTGGCCCTGTCCTGGCGTTCTACTTCTTGATCGATCTCCCCTCAGTGCAACATCGTTTCGTGAATGTGTTCCCCGAGGACAACCGCGCTGAGGCGTCTTTCGTCGGTAGACAGCTCAACGCTGCCCTTGGGGGCTTCCTTCGCGGGCAACTGGTTGTTGCAGTAATCGTTGGAGTCATGCTGTCATTCGGGTATCGGCTGATCGGCCTTGAATTCTGGTTGCTTATTGGACTTGTCGGCGGATTGTTGAACATTGTTCCGCTACTTGGCCCCTGGGTTGGTGGAATACTCGGGGTTCTGGTCGCGATCACAACTGCTGACCTACCCACAGCAATATGGGCAGTGGTTGTTGCGGTGATAGTCCAACAGATCGACAACAACTTTGTTTCGCCCTCTGTTCTCAGGGCAACAGTCAGGTTGCACCCAGCAGTCATTCTGCTCTCGCTCGTGCTTGGAGGCGCGTTGGCTGGATTGTGGGGCGTGATCATCGCCGTTCCGGTTGTTGCTTCGATCAAGATCCTGCTGGGACACTGGTGGAGAACTCGCGTGCTCGATCAAACGTGGGAAGAGGCCTCTGAGGCGATGTTCGAGGAACCCGATCCGCCGCGCCTCCGACGGAGGAGCGACAAGCCACCCGTTGATACAGCCACAGCGGAATCACCGGACCCCGAGGACGAGTCCGACTGACGCGCGTCTACCGGCTGTCAGCTGTCAGATTCCTCGATGCCCTCTGATGGCTCGTCCTCTGGCAGCTCTTCTATTGGCTGACTGCTGTCATCTGATGGCTCGTTCTCTGGCTGCTGATAGCTCGCCGCTGCCGCAGCGACGGCTTTCTCCGAGTTCTTTCGGGACCTCATCACGGCCGCTATTGCTGCACCGGTTCCGAAGATCAGGATTCCTCCCACGACGACCCAGAACCAGAACGGTGCCGTATTGCTGCCGAATGTCGATGTCGCGAACATGTCCACCGAACCACTCAGCGGTAGGTTCCAAATGAGTGTTCCATCCCCGGTGATTTCGTCAGCGTTGTGCTCGGTGACTGACCCTGGCATTGTCACGAGCACGCGCGCAGAGAAGAGGTCGGCGGTGATTTCTGATGGATCGATCGGCAGTTCACCACCGCCGAAGTCGCCGATACCCGTCGCGTCTACAGTGGCTGTGAGAGTGGCTGAGCTGTCGTCGGACTCATAGATGAATTCGGAGAATGTCTCGCCCTGGAGACCCGCAAAGTCATACGTCGACAAGTCCTCGACAGTCGTCGTGAATCCGAAGAAGGTCATGTCGCCCTCGACACGGTTTATGGGCTCAACTTCTTCTCCGTCGAAGTTCGGAAGTTCGCTAAGGAGGTCCGCGGGGTCGCCGCCGTTCTGGCTGACGAGGTCGAGCATATCCTCGTCGAACCCGACCTCAGCTCCCACGGTCGCCGAACCGTCCTCGTTGATATCGAGAATGATGTTGGATTCGATGCGACACGCCGAGAGCAGCAGTGCAAGACCGAAGAAGGCGAGAATGTATTTGCGCATGAATGTCCCTTGGTTCCGTAGATAAGGATGCTAGGCGTTGCATGGTTTAGGGCGTCGCTATATGGTGCGACTCATGCCAGATCATCCGCGCGGAATCAGACAGGCCTTCGTTGCTGCCTATCCACAGTATGTGGCGGGGGTACTCACCGAGCGCGGCATCGAAATGGAGCCGGTGATCGCTGATGGCATCGTCATTGGAACCGGCGTGCTCGATGGGTTGCTTGCCTCACTCGAGGCGATGACACCCGGTCTTGC